>DATKED010000311.1:0-25909 GCA_035512375.1 Anaerolineales bacterium | reverse complement strand
ATGAAATATGTTGTGAAAGTTGCAGATAAATCTTATGCGGTGGAGATAGAAGATATCCATGTACGACCCGTTATCGCGCGCGTGGATGGTCAGGTATTTGAGGTCAACCCGGAAGACGCGGTCAAGCCAACGCCTGTCCTGAGCGAAGTCGAAAGGGTCCAGAAAGAGACGGGCGAATTTAAGCCTGTAGAGCTGTCAAAGCAGCTGTCGAGTCCAGGTGGAACCGTCAATGAATTGACAGCTGCTTTGCCGGGTACAGTCATCGAAATCTTTGTAAAGGTTGACGAACAAATCGAGGCGGGACAGGTCATTCTTATCATAGAAGCGATGAAGATGAAGAACAGCATCCGCACGACGCGTGCTGGAAAGATCGCAGAGGTCCTGGTAAGTACTGGCCAAACCGTAGCACATAAACAGCCGTTGGTGAGATTCGGATGAACATCGCAGAATTGCTTCCCGAATTACTCAAAGGGATTTTGCACTTTACGTGGGGCAACGCGGTGATGATCACTGCTGCGCTGATATTGATCTATCTGGCGATTTATAAAGAGATCGAGCCGGTGCTTTTATTGCCGATCGGATTTGGCTGCCTGCTTGCGAACATTCCGCTGGCAGGCATGACCGCTGGCGAGGGCATGATGGGCGTGCTTTACAACGCGGGGATCGCGACGGAATTATTTCCGTTGTTGATCTTTGTTGGCGTCGGCGCGATGATCGATTTCAGCCCGCTTCTGGCGCAGCCCAAGATGGCATTACTGGGCGCGGCCGGACAATTCGGTATTTTCGGCACGTTGATCCTGGCAATGGCAATTGGATTTCCGCTCAACCAGGCCGCCTCGATCGGTGTGATCGGCGCAATCGATGGACCCACATCCATCTTCGTGGCGAGCAAGCTTGCACCTGAGCTTCTCGCTCCAATTGCTGTCGCGGCTTACTCATACATGAGTCTGATCCCCATCATCCAGCCGCCATTGATGAAACTATTAACGACAAAAAGAGAACGCATGATCCGAATGGAATACACTCCCAAACCGATCTCGCAAAAGACCCTTGCGTTCTTCCCCATCATATTAACTCTTGTGGTCGGTCTGCTTGTCCCTGAAGCCACGCCGCTGATTGCCATGCTCATGCTTGGAAATCTTTTGAAAGTCTCGGGTGTTGTGGATCGCTTAAGCAAATCAGCACAGAACGAGATCATTAATATCGCCACATTGTTTTTAGGTTTGACCATCGGTGCGACCATGAGTGCAGAGAGTTTCCTGAACCTTGCCACGATAAAAATTCTTGGTTTGGGTCTGATCGCTTTTGTGTTGGATACCGTTGCAGGTCTGCTCTTTGGTAAGTTAATGGCAGTGTTAAGCGGATACAAGATCAACCCCCTCATTGGCGCATCCGGTATTTCTGCATTTCCGATGGCAGGACGCCTGGCCGCAAAAGTAGCAAACGATGAAGATCAGGATAACTTCATTTTGATGCACGCCATGGGTGCAAACACCGCTGGGCAACTGGGAAGTGTCATTGCAGGCGGAATACTGCTGGCGATTGTGAGCAAATTGATTTAGAACTTCCACCCGACCATAAGCCACCGAGCACCCAGAGTTTGCCTCAGAATCTCTCTATACTCGGTGGCTTATTTCATACTTTTGTAAAATAATTCTTTTCCACACCTTTCCAAGTCTCATCATGCAATTTCATATATTTCGTCAACAGCGGATGGACGCGCGCTATCTCTGCATACATCCGTTGCGCGACGCGTCGGATCGAAAAATGCGCGTTTGCCGCCGAACGCAATTGACAGAACGCGTAGGCTTCGCGTAAATTGAACTCAGCCAGCACACGGCGATTAAACCCATTGGGGACAACATACTGAGCGATATTAGGATCTTCCTGATACAGCTTCTCATACATCTTTGCCGCGGACTCCATAGCCGCCTCATATTGCGACCCAAAACCTGCTTCTGTGATCAGACGGGGCTTCGCGTATCCCAGCCGAGTGGTTAGCTTTTGCGGCGTCTGCGTCATCATGCGATGGCGTTTGAACTCGGCGTACGCGCCCTGATCCATAACCAGATCGAAGGTGTAGGTTGCATATTCCAACTCGCGCAGAGGAACATCATACTTGCCCAAACGACCCAACAAAGAATCAACGAGATTTGCTTTCTTTTCTTCGTCGAGCGATTCAATATAAGCCAGTGCGTCTGCATAACTCATTTCACCGAAGCGATACAGTGCCGCGGCAAGAACTTTCTTCTCGCCGTCTTTATCATATTCAACGAGAGTACACCATTCCGATTGACGATTTTCGATTCTCGATTGACGATTCCCAATTTCACGTGTTGTTTCAACAAGATATGGCACAGCATCTGCGTACTTCACCAGCGTCGGCGTTTCGCCCAACGCCACTTCCTTGACCTTCTCGCCGATCTGCCGCACTTCCGCAAGTTCATGCGAAAGCATCTTGCGGATCATATTCTCGAGCACGCGCGCGTTGGCTGTCATGCCAACGTTCGCCAATGAAGCAGCAGGGAGAATAAAACGGCACACATCCACATACTTCGAGCGGATACGGCGATCCCAGGCTTCGTCTTTCTCATTTTCACGCCGCGGGAAACGGTCCAAGATGAGATTTCGCACTGGACCCAGTGAATCGGCATAGGTCTTGAAAAGAAAGCGGATGATCTCCACATATTCGTCACAAAGTGGATGTCCATCCAACTCAGGTGGAATTGCAAAGTCATCCAACGCCCATTTTTGATAGCGCGTTGACTTTTCCGTGTAGGAGGCAAGTCGGTTGCCCTCAATGCTCTCGATTGCAAGACGCGAGACATTCTCAAAAGCGATATGCAACACTGCATGTTCGGCCACTGACGCGTGACCGTATCCCACCACCCACTTCTCATGGAACTGCGCCGATTTTTCATCGCTCAATTCCGCGGCAATGGCACGAAATGATTCCGGCGAGCGAGAGGTTTTGGCAAACGCAACCGCTATGGTCTCAGGGCTGAGTGAGCGAGGCGAGAGCAGGTAAATTTCACGTTCAGGCATGGTTATCTCCTCTGGAAAGGTCGGCAGATTCTCCAACAATAGCGGACCCGTGTCCGCTATTGTTGGAGAATTCTTTTGGTCTCATCCACATCTTTCCAAATCTGTTCCAGCAAATCCTCCACAGAATCAAATTTCAGCTCATTGCGCAGGCGCGCAACAAATTCAAGCCGCACATCTTCTCCATAAATTTCCTGACGGAAATCGAGCAGGTGTGCTTCCACGTTTGGGGTCTGTTTATCGGGTGTGAAGGTTGGATTGGTCCCAATATTGGTCGCTGCCCGATATCTCTTATCATTCAAATACGCCCAACACGCGTAGATTCCCATGGCAGGGATCATTTTCTCGCCTGGGTAGGCGATGTTCGCAGTCGGCACATCGATCGTTCTGCCGCGCCCATCGCCACGGATTACGGGTCCATGCAGGCTATACAGATACCCAAGCAGACGCGCCGCTTCAGCAACATTTCCCACCTCGATCAATTTGCGGATCTCTGTGGATGAGATCACGCCGCTTTCGTCGCTCAAGGCTGGCACCGCTTCGACCTCGTATCCAAGCTCCGTGCCAATCTCGGTTAAGCGCGTTGCGTTGCCCTCGCGTCCCTTGCCCAGCGCAAAATCATAGCCCACCAACAAATGCTTGAGCCCCAGTCCACGCGTCAGACGCGACATGAAATCGTAAGCGGTAACCGCTGAAAGTTCCCGGGTAAAGCGTTCGGTAATGACCACATCCACGCCCAGTTTCCCCAGCAAGCCGGCACGTTCATCAGGGCGAGTCAAACACCTGATGTCGTGTCCACCCAGGACAGAGGCAGGGTGCGGTTCAAACGTTAACACAACAGCAGGCGCGTCATTCGCATGAGCGCCTGCTGTAAGTTTCTTTATAAGCTGCTGATGACCAAGATGGACGCCGTCAAAGACGCCCACGGTCAACCAGGAGTTTTGGAGGTTAACTTCTTCGAGGGAGCGATAATGTCGCATAAATGTAGTAATGGCTTACTACAGGATTTAGTCTGAAGTGAAAAATACTTTTTTCGGCTGCCAGGCAGGGTTGCCATCTTCTCCCTGAACAGCTTCCATGAGCGCAACCAACTCACCCTGCGTACTCACACCGCGAACGCGACTGCCGAGTTCGGCATCTTCTGCGGCTTTCACGCGGTGTCCATGGCGTACGCCTTCCACATCATCCGGGCTGAGTTCGACAGCGGGCCAATCACCCAATGCCTCCGCAGCAGGGATCAAATACTGATACCAGTTCCCTGCATGGAATGCCTCCTGTAACTTTCGCAGAGGCACTGCGTCGCGCAGAGAAAAGCGTCCACTCTTTGTACGGCGCAAACCAACAAGATATGCACCACAACCCAGCTTTTCACCGAGGTCATTCGCCAGCGAACGTACATATGTACCCGAGGAACAATGCACATCGATCACAACTTCAGGGGGCGCCCATTCGAGCACTTCCAGATGATGAACTGTGATCTTACGCGGTTCCAATTCAACTTCCTCACCTTTGCGCGCCATTTCATAAGCTTTGCGCCCCTGCACTTTGACGGCAGAGTAGGGTGGCGGAGTCTGTTCGATCTCACCAACAAAAGTCTTCAATACTTCCTCGAACTGAGCCTCGGTCACATTGACAGGCTGAGTCGTGGGAGTCACCTTACCATCTGCATCGAAGGTGTCCGTCCGACCACCCAGACGGATGATCGCTTGATATCTCTTATCTGAAGCAGAAACATACTCACTTAATCGCACCGCCGGACCCACTAAAATGACGAGCACCCCGGAGGCGCGGGGATCCAGGGTACCTGTGTGTCCTGCACGACGCAGGTTCGTTCCGTTACGGATTGCCTGCACCACATCATGAGAAGTCATCCCAACCGGCTTATCTACTACCAATACTCCGGAGATTGCATTCTTTAGATCTTGACTGTTCACTTTCATTCCTCCTTATAAGGCTATAATCATCCCAATTATGACATATTTGTCTGAATTCGTCACGCGGATTATATCGCTAACATTTCCTGTGTAGTTTTTAGTACCAATGGCTGGATGTCGCTCAACATGCCAGGGATATCTGCTCCCGCGGCAGCGGCATGACCGCCACCGTTGAAATGCTTCGCCACCCCCGACACATCAATGCCAGGCTCCAATGCACGCCATGAAATCTTAACATGATTGTCACTTTGTTCAACGAAGATCATACCTACTTTGTTCCCATCAATGGCTGAGATCATATTGATGAGATCAGCATCATCATTGCCACCATAACCGGATTTCTTTCGATCCTCCAGTGTAAGGGTGGCCCACACAATTCCGTGCTTTTGTTCCATGCGGGAAAGTCCAGCTCCCCAATATCTTGCGGCGGGGAAGGATTTCTTAACCAAAGCCTTCATATAAAGCTCTGTCATGTCAACGCCCGTTTCCATCAACATTGCACACAAGCGCAGTGCAGAGGGATTTGTGTTCGATGTCCGGAATCCCAGCGTATCAGTGACAATGCCTGTAAGCAAGGCGGCGGCAATCGGCTTGGTGATCCTGTATCCCCATTCGGGTAAGTGGCGGGTAAGGATTGCAGCGGTGGCAACTTCCTCCGCTTCGATCAAGTTAAGTTTTCCGAACTTCTCGCTGGTTTTATGATGATCGATATTAATATCCGGCTGACCAAAGTTTTCAAAAGCCTTTCCCACACGCCTGAAATCGGCAGAATCTACAGTTATAAACGTATCATGTTCCACGGTTGGTTCCTTAACGATCAGGTCACTTCCCTCCAGATGCTTAAACGAGGAAGGAACACCATCCACTAAAACCATCTGCACAGATTTCCCGGCATCGCGCAGAGCCAGCCCCAAACCCAGCAGGGAACCGATCGCATCCCCATCCGGTCTGACGTGCGATGCAATGACAACATTCTTTGATTTATCCAGGCGTTCTCTGATAACCCCGGTTGTACTTTCATTCATGATATGTGAGTTCCTTCTGATTACTATTTTGTTTCCAGCAAGACACAAAGTTTATTTCTTTTTTCGTAATTCCGCAAGGATCTTCTCAATGTGGTCGGCGTTCTCCGGGGTCATATCCCAGTGAAATCGCAAGCGCGGAAAGGCGCGCAACTCCACGCGTGAGGCAAGGGTCCGCCGGAGGAAACCCGAAGCGGACTCTAATCCCGCGAGAACGTCTGCAGAGCGTGAGACGCCCTCCAGTGCCGAAATGAAGATATCCGCATAAGCCAACTCCCTATCCACTTTTACGTCTGTCACATAAATTTGTTGCAGACGCGGATCATTGATCTCGCGGATCAACACTTCCGAAAGCTCCTGGCGGATACGATCCGCAATACGTTGAAGACGGGTTCCCGATGGCATGTTCTTATCATTAACCTTGCGAAGGCTGCTAACCTCCGCAAGGATTGTAATCACGATTTTTCAACAATATAACAGACCAGTTGATCGCCAACCTGAATATCATTGAAACTTTTGAAGCCCACACCGCACTCATATCCCTGCCTGACCTCTTTCACATCATCTTTCTCATGGCGCAAAGAGCCCATATCACCTTCATATACCAGATCAGTACCGCGATAGAGACGGACTCTCGCATTGCGCCGTAGCTCACCATCGGTTACCTTACAGCCCGCGACTTTGCCAAACTTGGATGCCGTGAAGACTGCAAGCACTTGCGCGCGGCCAATGACCTGTTCTTTCGTCACAGGCTCGAGCATACCGCCTAAAGCTTTTTCGATATCCTCGGTCATACGATAGATGATCTCATAAAGGCGGATATCCACGCCCTCCTTTTCCGCCACGCGGCGGGCCGATACATCCACCTGGACGTTGAAACCAATGATGATAGCATTGGAAGCCGAAGCGAGCATCACATCGTTATCACCGATATTGCCCGTTTCGGCATACAGGACCTTGATCCCAATCTCACCCTCTCCAAGCTTGTTCAACTCACTAACGATTGGGTCGAGCGAACCTTGCACATCAGCCTTTACGATGAGATTCAATTCCTTTGCTTCGCCGGTTTCAACGCTGGTAAACAGGTCTTCGAGCGACACCTTCTTCTTGGTGTGCGCCTGGGATTTTGCCAATGCCAAACGTTCGGCAACAATCAAACGCGCTTCTTTTTCAGATTCAACGACCTCAAACAAGTCACCGGCAGAAGGAACATCACTCAGCCCCATCACCGCCACCGGTGTGGACGGACCTGCTTTCTTGACAATTTTACCTTTGTAGTCAGAGACGGCGCGCAATCTACCATGGGCAGCCCCAGCTACAACGATATCGCCAGATTCAAGCGTGCCGTTTTGAATAAGCAGGGTTGCCATCACGCCTTTGGATTTATCCAGTTCGGCTTCAATAACAGTGCCAATGACTTTGCCATCCGGATTCGCTTTGATGGCAGTATTGTCTGCAACCAACAAAATACCTTCGAGCAAGTCGTCAATGCCTTGCTTCTGTTTTGCAGAGACAGGAATCACCATCATATTTCCGCCCCACTCGTCTGGGACCAGTTCCTGCTCGGCAAGCTGCTGTTTCACACGTTCGGGGTTGGCATTGGCTTTATCAATCTTATTCATGGCTACAATGATGGGCACCCGTGCAGCCTTCGCATGAGCAATTGCCTCACGTGTCTGTGGCATCACTCCATCATCGGCAGCCACAACCAGCACAACAATATCTGCGCCCTGGGCGCCGCGCGCACGCATCTGTGTAAATGCAGCATGGCCGGGAGTATCAAGGAAGGTAATGACTCTACCCTGATGTTCCACCTGATAAGCACCGATATGTTGCGTAATCCCTCCTGCTTCGCCTGCAGCTACGTCGGTCTGCCGTATGGCATCCAGCAGGCTGGTCTTTCCGTGGTCCACATGACCCAAAATCGTCACTACAGGCGGCCGATTGGTTAACCTTGCTTCGTCCTCACCTGCGATCATGCGACGCCACAGGGGAACTTCACCGGTCTCAACGACAACTTCTTCCACAACCTCAGGAACAGCTTCAAAACCATATTCGGCTACAACAATCGCAGCAGTATCAAAGTCCACTGCTTGATTGATGGTAGCCATTACACCGTTGGACATCAGCTTTTTTATGAGGTCGATGGGACTTTTTTCGATCTTTTGAGCCAGATCGCGGATCACGATGCTGGCAGGCAATTCAATTTTGTTTCCGTTGCTACTCATAGGGCTACCTCCATATTGCAAACTTCAAATGAGCAAATGCATGAAAGGCATATTGCTCATTCGCTGGTGATCAGCCCTGTGAGCGATTCAGTCGATCACATTTGGCTACTCACCAGCCCCGCGTTCTCTGCCTCCACAGGCAGTGTATTCATAAATCCTTCGAGTCGAGCGCGGTCATCCTGTGTCAAAGGTATTTTCAGTGCATGACCAAGCGGACCCTTCAAACCACGGTCCCAGCATTCACGCCGGTCGTGCAGATACGCGCCCCTGCCGGGCAGCTTACCGGTTGGGTCTATCTGCACTCCGTCCATAGTCCTCACAATACGAACCATCTTCCGCTTGGGCAGAACTTCTCGACAGCCCACGCACGTCCGCTGGGGCACATGTTTTACACGCTGAACAGGTTTCTTAGACACCTTCATCTCAAGTCATTGCAAAAAGCAACGACACTATAACTATACTACCATTCTTCGCTGATAGCATCGTCGCCACGTTTGTGCTTCTTGCGTCCGACCACTTCGCCGCGTTCCTCATCAAACTCCAACTCGACGCTTTTCTTCTTGCCCTTCTTACCTTTCTTCTTGTCGGCTGACTCTTCATCCTCGCCGCCAGCAGTCTGGAAGATCTCCGGTTTCATCGAGAAGAGTTCATCCAACGAGACGCCATCCTTGGCATGCTCATCGTCTTCCGGTCCTTCGGCGGTTTTCTTCATTTCTTTCTTCGCTGAAGCCGTCTTCTCACCAACCGGCGCTTCCTCCACGGGAGCGGGTTCAGTAGCAACTCCCACCGCTTCAGGCTGAGGTTCAACCTGTGCAAGAGGTTCCGCCGCGAGTTCCGCTGTGGGCTCCGCGGGAGTCGGCTCTGGGAATTGGACTGCAGCAAGGCTCTCTTCGATGTTCGTGATCGCCTTCGGTCCAATCCCCGCCAATCCCAAAACTTTGTTCGCGTCCATTTTCATGGACATCATCAACGCGCCGATCGTATCAAGCCCGGCTTCCACTAAAATGTTGAAGACGTGTTCTTTGAGTCCAAGCTGTTCCAGCGACATACCAAACGCAGCCGTTGGAACCTCCGCGCGAGCAGTGGTAATTCTCTCTTCCTCGGCGCGAGCTGCATCCTCTTTAATTTGAATTGTGCGGCGTTCGACGCGGTCAACGAATTGCCCCATCATTGTGAATTCTTCGGGTGTAACGGGCCGATTCTCAGCCTTCTTTGCCAGCACTTCCTCAACCGCCGAGATTGATTCAACAGCAGCCGGCAGGAGCGCAGCCAGTTCAGCATCACTTTGCAGCTTGCGGATCGAGTCACCCGCGGCTTCGGGGAGTGACTTGATATCGATGCGCCAACCTGTCAGCTTCGCGGCGAGACGCGCGTTTTGTCCATCGCGGCCAATCGCAAGACTGAGTTGATCCTCGTTGACGACCACGGTCGCTGTACGATTGCCTTCGACTTCCGACAGATATACGCCACTCACCCGTGCCGGACTGATGGCTTTGGAAATATAAACAACCGGGTCTTGATCCCACTGGATAATATCGATCTTCTCATCGTGCAATTCCTTCACGATGGCTTGAATGCGGACTCCTTTGATACCTACGCATGCGCCAACCGGGTCAACGCCCGCCTGGGTCGCCATCACCGCGACTTTGGCACGCGCGCCTGGCTCACGGGCAATCGCGCGGATCTCAACCACGCCATGATAGATTTCAGGGACTTCGTTCTCGAGCAAACGTCGCAGGAAGTTGCGATGCGCACGCGAAAGAATAATTTGCGGACCGCGTGAGCCGTCTTTCACTTCCAACACAACCGCGCGGACACGGTCATGCACCTTGAAACGCTCACCAGGGATCCTCTGATTACCCGGTAATACACCCTCGGCTTTCATATCAAGACCGATCGTTGTTGCCTGAACATTGGTTGCTTGAACGATGCCGCTGACGATCTCGCCCACCTGACGCTCGAAGTATTGCATCTGATTCGAACGTTCCGCTTCACGAATCCGCTGTTGGATCACCTGACGTGCCGTCTGCGCGGCAACGCGCCCAAAGTCCGCCGGCGTCGTCTCAACGATCACCATATCGCCAAGCTGCGCCTCAGGATTGACCTGGCGCGCCTCCTCCAACAGGACTTCGGTCTTCGGCTCCTGCACATCTTCCACCACTTCCTTCTCGGCGAAGACCATGACCTTGCCGGTCTCGGGATCAATTTTGGCTTCCACGTGTTGTGCCGTAGACGCATTGACAGCCCGCCGATAAGCCGAAACCATGGCGGACTCAATCGCTCCAAGGATGATCTCCTTCGAGAGTTGTTTTTCTTCCAGCACTTCGTTGAATGCCAGGGCGAACTCGTTCTTTGTCATGCTAATTGCTCCGTATGCTCCTGTATTACAAGCAGAAAAGTGGGGGTTGCCCACTTCTCGGTGCGTGCAGTGATCAGTTCGTCGTACGGCAATATTCTAGCATAGGCGATAAAAACATGCAAGATATAATACCTGTGATGTCTCAACAAAACCTTGATAAAGCTGCACTGCGTGGCGAACCGTCCTACGTTTGGCGGGCTGGACAACAGCGGAGACTGGATATGATCGTCCGTGCCGCGGGCGAGCGCATCACACGACACATCCTGGAAAACGGTTGTGGAGTTGGCATGTATGTGAAGCATCTCTCCCCGCTTGGTGGAAAAGTGATTGGATTGGAGTATGACTTCGAACGTGCCGCCGAAGCACGGATAAATTCTCCGCACATTATCAACGCCGCCGGGGAATCCCTTCCGCTTCCTTCCGGGACCTTTGACCTGATCCTCAGCCACGAAGTGCTCGAACACGTACAGGATGACCGCGCCGCGATCTGTGAAATGATCCGCACCCTCCGAAGTCCCGATGCCGCGTCGGGGAAGCCCGGCGGCCGGATTGTCATCTTCGTCCCGAATCGCGGTTATCCGTTCGAAACGCATGGGATCTATTGGCAGCGAAAATATCATTTTGGCAACAAGTTATTCGTGAATTATCTGCCCCGCATTTTGCGCGACAAACTCGCTCCACATGTGCGGGTGTATTCAAAACATGATCTACAGAAATTATTTGATGGTTTACCAATTAAGTTTATCGAACAAACCATCATCTTCGGCGCATACGATAACATCATCGCAAGATTCGGACCGCTGGGAAAGGTCTTGCGCAGCACATTACAATTTCTGGAAAGAACGCCATTGAGAATATTTGGTCTGTCTCACTTCTGGGTTGTAGAAAAACTTTAGATATTCACAGCAGTCTCCGCAAAAGATTTCTTCACCCGCCAGGGAGAGGTATGGTCTCCATCAGACAACCTGGATCATCTGCTCAAGGCTCATAAACCGATCGCCAAAGCGTTGAAGTTGCCAAACATCACACGACGAGCAATGTTCGGTAAACCGGAAAAGCATCAATGGCTTATGAGGAGCTTTGCGAAATCTATCGCAATGAAATCGCCAACGGCGCGCGGGCGTCCGGATGTTTTCTTCCAAATCAAGAAGAGCCAGGCTAAAATACTGAAACAAAAAAGAACGAATTATTGGATCATTTTTCGAACGCCAGCGCGGATCTTATCTCGGTGGCTGGAAAGTGGGATGAGGACGAACTGGATCAATACCTGCTGCCACATCCGATCCTGGGTAATTGACCATTCGAGAGCTGCTCTTCTTCACGATCTATCACAACCTCCGCCATGCCAGCCAGGAGGGAGATTGACCATCAGGGGAACGAATAATGAGAATCTCTTTAGAATAATGAGAAACTCGGTGGAAATAAAATAAAATCGGCACACTTAGGGAGTAGCCATGGCGCCTTTGGCGCTATCAGTTAGTCGTCAATACAGAGTAAACTCTCTCGGCTAACTGTACGTGTGTAAGGATAACACTACTGGCGAGACTATCACGACATGGACCGTGGCGTCTCGCTTTTCGTTTTCACGGTCAAAATTACAAGAGGAGAGAACTATGTTTGTGGAGTCGATTTGGCTGTGGATCGGTTTTAACCTTTTTGTGCTTGCCTTGCTGGCTGTGGATCTGGGTGTATTTCACCAGAAGGCTCATAAAGTCTCAATTAAAGAAGCCACAATCTGGAGCATCGTGTGGATCAGTCTCGCGATGCTCTTCAACCTGGGCGTGTATTTCTTTTGGGACAATTTTGTGCCGGCCAGTGATTATTCCAACAGCGAAGCTGCGCTGGCTTTTTTCACAGGGTACCTGCTTGAAAAATCGCTCAGCGTTGACAATATATTCATCTTTGTAGTGATCTTTACGTTTTTTGCTGTACCCGCCATTTACCAGCACCGGGTGCTGTTTTGGGGAATCATCGGCGCTTTGATCATGCGTGGCACGCTGATTGTGATTGGATCAGCGCTCCTAAAAGAATTCCACTGGATCATCTATGTATTTGGCGCGTTTCTAATCTTCACTGGCATCCGAATGGCGATTCAGCGCAATGAGGAGGTACATCCTGAGCAGAACCCGGTGGTGAAGCTGTTGCGAAGGGTCATGCCGGTGACAGAGAACTATGAAGGCGAAAAGTTCTTCGTCCGCCGGCTGGGGAAAGTCATGGCAACGCCGCTCTTTCTTGTCCTGCTGATCGTGGAAAGCACGGATTTGATCTTCGCGGTCGATTCAATCCCAGCGATTTTCGCCGTAACGGACGATCCATTTATCGTTTATACATCGAACGTGTTTGCCATCCTGGGGTTACGCTCGCTTTATTTCCTGCTGGCTGGTGTCGTCGATAAATTCCATTATCTGAAACTTGGGTTATCGGCGGTGCTGGTCTTTGTAGGGATCAAAATGGTGATGACGGATATTTATAAAATCCCCATTGGTTTGTCCTTAGGGCTGATCGCCAGCATCCTCACGGTGTCTGTCGTAGCTTCACTTTGGCGCGCCCGGCATCTGCTGGAACCGGAAAAGAAAGCAGCCAAGCCCTAAATTATTTCTCACCAAACGACGCTCTGTTTGATAATGGGAACAGAGCGTCGTTATTTATGAACTTTAGAACCTCGTTTACTATTGGTCGTCTGAAATCATATATCCGGTCTTTCACCACCAGCACAACCGCACGGACCCGGTCATGCACTTCGAAGTGGTCACCAGGGATCCTCTGATTACCAGGCAATACACCCTCGGCTTTCGTATCACGACCAATCGTCGTTGCCTGAACATTGGCCGCTTGAACGATGCCACTGACGATGTCGTCCCCACTGGCAAACGTAGTGCTGCGCAAGCACCTCCACCCCCGGAGCATCATAGACTTTACTTACATGCAGACCCTGACATAGCCAATTAAAGCATGCAAGATATAATTGCCGCTATGTCTGAGCGGAACCTCCATGACGCCGCCCATCTACATGTGTATTCAAGCCACGATGTTGGATTTATTGAGCGAGCAATTTATTTCGGAGCGTACGATAATATCATCGCGCGCTTTGGGTCGTTGAGAAACTTTAAGAGCCTATATGCTTACCACGGAACAATTCATTCAAATTAAACGCGCCATGCCCATACTGCAACGTGCAAACGAATCACTCACACGCGAGCTAAAGCAGCACGCCCAATTTTCAAAAATCCCTGCCGGGCATGATATCTTTATCGATGGTGACCGCGTGGATGGCATTGCATTGTTGATTTCAGGTGTGGTACGTGTTTATAAGATCAGTGAAACGGGACGCGAGATCACACTGTATCGCTTTGGTCTGGGGCAGAGTTGCATCCTGAGCGCCAACGCGATCATCAGTCAAAAATCCTTCGCGGCCATTGCCACGGTGGAAGAGGATGCTGAAGCTGTAATGATCCCCGCGGAAGTATTTCGCGATTGGGTAAAACGACATGACTTGTGGCGCGAGTTTGTTTTTGAGTTGCTTTCGGAAAGACTTTCCACGGTCATGGCAATTGTCGATGAAGTGGCCTTTCAGCGCCTGGACCGCCGCGTCGCTTTATTGTTGCTGAATCAGGCCAAAGTCCGGAACCCGATGCAGATCACACATCAGCAAATCGCCTCAGAGCTGGGGAGCTCGCGCGAGGTAATCAGTCGCATCCTGGAGGATTTCTCCCGGGAGGAATTGATCGAATCCGGGCGAGGCACCATTGAAATCCTGGATTTTGAGTCTTTGGAATCCCGTTCCGTTATGTGACTTTGTCACCGACAAAAATCGGTCCATCTCCTATACTGGGAGCATCAATCCAACCAATAAAAGGAGATTTACCATGAAACGCAATCTGTCCAATTCTGATCGCACCCTCCGTGTCGTGATCGCTGCATTGTTCGCCTACCTATATTTTGCTGGCATTGTGACCGGCGCGCTCGGCCTCCTGCTGGTCATTCTCGGTGGTGTGTTCCTGCTCACAGCCCTCGTCGCTTTCTGCCCGCTCTATGCACCATTCAAATTCAGCACCTATAAAGACTAGTTTGGTTGGCAACCCTGGAGCGGATGATTGCTCATCTGCTCCCAATGATTAGCCATGAATAAATCAGAGTTCCATCAAAAAATTTCGGATGCCGGCAAACCAGTTATCGTTGATTTTTGGGCGACCTGGTGTATGCCGTGCACGACGACCAAGCCCATCCTTGAAAAACTCGCGGAAGAATACACCGACCGAGTGGAATTCATGCCGATCAACGCAGACGACTCGCGCGAGGTTCTCGAACATTTCCGAGTCTTCGGAATCCCAACTGTGCTTACCCTGCGCAACGGAAATGAAGTTGGCCGAGTGACAGGGGCACAGAACGAAACAAATTACCGCAGCATGTTCGAGGCCCTTGCCAATGGCAGGGAAGTGAAAGTTCCCGTCGCCCCATTCGATCGTATGCTGAGACTTGGTGCAGGAACTTTGCTTGTGATGGTGGGATTCTCCACAGGAAACTGGCTTGTAGTGGGCGCAGGCGGAATCATTGCCTTCAGCGCTATTTACGACCGGTGCCCCATATGGAGGGCGGTTATGGGAACACTTCAACGCAAACGAAAAAACTGACGCCGATGGCGTCAGTTTTTCATTGCTTGCCTAAAGTCATAGATCCCGTCTTTCAATTCCCACTTCTTTTGACAGCCTGAGCATTCAAGATAATTTTCCTGCTCGATTAATGGTGTGTATCCGCAATTCGGACACTTAAAAAACAGGGATGGGTTGGAGGGAATGCCATTTTTTCGCATACCGCCTCCGGCCTTTGCCCTTACGAATACACTCGGTGATAACTGCCACCAGGCACCTGTCCACTGAACTATCGAATCGAGGAAAACAAGGATGCCAGCTGGCACAATCCTCTTTAAAAGCCCAACACGAAAGTGGGACAACGTTAATATTCTCTCAATCGTAAATCCCAAATCCTTCAGCCAATTCTTCACAGCTTTTGGATGGAAATCAAAATTCAGCTTTGCAAATTCAACAGGTTCAAGGGTGAACGGACTCCAGTTTTGTCTGCCAAGCAAATAGCGGAGAACTGCCTTGAGATTCAGTTTGTTTGCAAATTCGATGATAAACACTCCGCCAGATCCCAGCACATCTCTTACCTGAGCCAGCGCCTTCGGCGCATCTGCCATGTGATGTAAGGTACGGATCATCGTCGCTGCATCGAACAGGCCATTAATAAATGGCAGGCGATATGCATCCGCGGTGACATAAATATATTTATCTGACTTGCCCAGTCGCTCTTGCGCCTGCTCTAATTGAGTATGGGAATAATCGAGCAGGACAATCCGGTCAAAGCCGAGGTAGCGCGGTGTATTTCGTCCAGCGCCAGCTCCAAGTTCCAGTAGGAGACGGCCGTTTTTTGGCAGGAGTCGCTTGAGGGCAATGGCTTCCGTGCGGTCTTCGTACTCGCGGCCGCCCTTATCCCAAAAGGAAGTTTGATAGTCAGAGCCTTCATAATCGCAAATGGGAGGAGTAGTCATATGATCAGCTAGTATTCGTGTCGGCAAAATGAAAGTCGGATAGCGGCACAATTGTACTCAACCATCCGACTCATGGACGAATAATGAGGAGACTATTTTCCGTTTGATCCACGCCCAATGGCACGATATGCAAATCCCATGGCCTTCATCAACTTGGGATCATAGATATTGCGTCCATCGTAAATGACAGGCGAATTGAGCAGATCCTTCACCTTCTCAAGATCGAGCTGTTTGAATTCATTCCACTCTGTAACAACCACCAATGCATCACAGCCGTCAGCCATTGCATATACATCATCGCAAATTTCGACCGCAGGCATCAACGGCGCGGCAGTCTTACGCGCGACCGGGTCATAGCCACGCACCTGCGCACCCGCCGCAACAAGCGTATTTGAGATATCAATCGCGGGTGCGTCTCGCATATCGTCAGTGTTGGGTTTGAAAGCCAGCCCCAGTAAACCGATTCGCTTCCCTTTCAAGCTGCCGCCCAGTGCCTGTTCGAGGTGCTTGACAACTGCCTTGCGGCGATCATAGTTGACATCCATGACTTGATTCAAAATACGTGGATTCAGACCCTTCTCCTTTGCCATGTAAGCCAGCGCTTCCACATCCTTGGGGAAGCAAGATCCGCCCCAGCCCAAGCCTGCATCCAGGAAGAAACGACCAATGCGCGCATCGTAACCCATGCCTGCAGCCACTTCCTTCACATCCGCACCAACGAGTTCGCACAGGTCAGCCAGTTCATTGATGAAGGAAATTTTTGTGGCAAGGAAGGCGTTGCTGGCATATTTGATCATTTCTGCTGTTCGCAGATCTGTGATGACAATCGGAGCGCGCAAAGGGAGGTGCAATTGAGCAACCTTGTTCGCGGCATCTATATCCAAGGAGCCGATCACGGTCCGGTATGGATTCATGAAATCTGCGATGGCTGAGCCTTCTCGTAAGAATTCAGGGCAGGACACTACTGCAAAGCCAACCGACTTAGGCTGCGCGCTTTTTACAATATTGGCCACCCAATCCCCGGTCCCGATGGGAACCGTGGATTTGTTTATGATAATAAGGGGCGCTGTCATATTTTGGGCAATTGAGCGCGCAGCAGAATCCACATATTGAAGATCAGCATTGCCATCCACGCCCGAAGGAGTTCCCACCGCGATAAATGCAAATTCCACACCTGTAAACGCATCTGCATAGGATGTGGTGAAAGTCAGCCTGCCACTTTTTGTGTTGCGCTTCACCAATTCTTCAAGACCAGGCTCATAAATGGGCATGATCCCTTTCTTGAGATTTTCAACGCGTTTCTCATCAACATCGAGCGCGACGACGTGATTCCCCAGGTCGGCAAAACAGGCTGCGGTCACGAGCCCCACATACCCAACACCAACAACACAGATTTGTTTCATGTTACTGTACCTCTTTGTCTGTTTAGATGATTTTCCCGCACAGGCAGGATCCAACTTTTAGTCAAGAACGTGACGGCAATTTCACCAATATGTTTCGATCAGAAAAGGACGATCGCTTTATCAATTTATTTCATGAGCCTTTCTAGTCTTTTTCTGTCCTTTATTCCTACCGAACGCCCCCTCGACCAAACCTAGAAACCCATCCATATGAATGGGCTTCGAGACATATCCGTCACAGCCTGCCTCCAGGGCACGCTTGCGTTCATTTGGTAATGTATACGCGGTTAGCGCATATAACGGGATCGTTTTTGTAATGTTATCTGCTTTCAGCTTTTTTGCAGCGCTCCATCCATCCATCTCGGGCATTCCCAAATCCATCAGGATCAAGTCCGGCTTTTGCAGACGAGCCGCAGCCACACCATCCCGCCCATTGACTGCCAGAAAGACATCATATCCTGCACGCTCCAAAATAAAACGCACAAGTTCATAATTATCCATGTTATCTTCGATGACCAAAATGCGACCCTTGCCCATAGCGAAACCAACTATACCGCGTCTCAGTCCATCGAGCAATGACGTATAATCTCAGCGCAATGCGACTGCTCTTTGTGGCTGATGGCCGTTCCCCTATCGCACAAAACTGGATCCGTTACTTCGTCGAACGCGGCGATGAAGTGTATCTCGCGTCCACATTCACCTGTCCGAAGGATGAGGACTTCCCGCTGAATGGACTCGAGGTCATCCCTGTTGCTTTTAGCGCGTTCAAGAAACAGAGTCAGCGCCCCGGCACCGCCTCCGCGCGGACCGTGGGCCTGCGTACCGCGATCAGGCAGTGGTTCGGTCCCTTCACCATTCGGCGCGCGGCGCAAAGACTGCGTGATTTCACCGCGAGAGTAAGACCTGACCTTGTGCACGCCATGCGGATTCCCTACGAAGGCATGATGGCGGCAGACGCGTATAACGGCATCCCATTGATCGTTTCCACCTGGGGCAATGACTTTACCCTGCACGCGCCATCCACGCGGCTGATGAGTCACTACACGCGCTGGACCATGCAGGTCGCGGACGCGCTGCACGCGGACTGTCACCGCGATGTCCGATTGGCGAGGGAATGGGGATTTGGGGAGAAAAAACCTGAACTGGTCGCGCCCGGCAACGGCGGGATCCGAAGCGACGTTTTTTATCCGCCTCCGGAACCAGTGGAAGAACCGGTCATTATCAACCCGCGCGGCTTTCGTCCTTACGTCCGCAACGACGTTTTTTTCAAAGCCATTCCCCTGGTTTTAGAGAAACAACCCGGTGCCAGATTTATCTTCGCTCTAATGGCAGGTGAATCACAGGCAGTTCAATGGACTCAGGAGTTGAATATCGCTCATGCGGTCGAATTGCTGCCCCCAATGGCACACACTAAAATAGCAGAGACGTTCCGCCGCGCTCAGATCGTGGCATCCCCCAGCATTCATGATGGCACACCAAACACCCTGCTGGAAGGGATCGCCTGCGGCGGCTTCCCCATTGCGGGAGATTTGGAGTCCATCCGCGAATGGATCAATCCCAATGAAAATGGCTTGCTGTTCGATTCGACAAATCCGCAATCCATCGCAGATGCCATTTTGACTGTCATAGATGATAAAAACCTGCGGGACAAAGCCGCAGGCTTAAACCAGAATATCATCGCTGAGCGCGCGGAATACAGGCACAATATGCAGAGGGCAACAGTGTTTTACGAAAGGATTTTAGGTAGATCTGTGAACACCAGGTAAAGTATGCTTAACCTTCCGCTCGCGGCTCTCGCATGTATTCAAGTCTCTGCCTCAATTCGATCCGGCGCTCATCTGCGGCATGGCGGACTTCGTTAAAGAAGCTCTCTCCTCGAACACGAAGTTCTGTGCGCAATTGTTCGCCTGATTCGGGGGCCATCAATAATGCGATTGACGAGCCAACCAGTCCCCCAACGACAATACCGATCAAAAAGCCAAAGGTTCTTCTCATAATTTTCTCCTCTTTTCTGTCACTGCAAGCGAGCAAAGCAATCTCCTCACAATGTTGGGGATTGCTTGCCACAGGCACGCTTCGCAGTCGTTGGGACGAATGCCCTCCTCGCAATGACATGAAGGTAATTTATTAAAAATATTATACTGCCTCTCACCCGATTCATTCAATTGCCACAACGAATCTCACTTGAAGACGTTATTCCTACAAAACATTTACGCATGCCGGTATGTCCGAAAAATGGTTTTTGTGGAATAATCAGGGTGCCGCGCGTATCCGCCCTGCGTGAACGCGACGGCATAATCTCAAAGCTGTAAACGTCGCGGCCACAAGGGGCGCTTCGCAGCCGCACCAAACGGCTCCTACCATTTCGGAGGATACCATGTCTACACCTGCACCCATTTCCACCAGCGCGCCCACGCGCAAAAAAGTAACGACGCTTACCTATCGTCAGAAGAAGGAACGCGGTGAACCGATCACCATGCTGACCGCGTATGACTATCCCACTGCCATGGCAGTGGATCGGGCTGGCATCGATTCCATCCTTGTCGGTGATTCGCTTGCGATGGTTGTGCTCGGTTATGAGAACACCCTGCCTGTCACGATGGAAGAGATGCTCCATCACTGCCGCGCTGTTGCCCGCGGCGCGAGGACCGCGCTGCTCATTGGCGATATGCCGTTCATGTCCTACCAGGTCGCAGTGGGGGAAGCGACGCGTAACGCCGGCCGTTTCCTGCAGCAAGGCGGTATGGACGCGGTCAAGCTCGAAGGCGGGCGCGAACGCGCGGAAGCGATCCGCTTGATCACGAGCGCGGGAATCCCGGTGATGGGACATCTCGGGCTCACCCCGCAATCGGTCAATCAACTGGGCGGATTCCGTGCCCAGGGCAAAACCGCGATCGCTGCAAAACGACTGGTCGAGGATGCCCTCATCCTTGAAGAAGCAGGATGCTTCAGTATCGTGCTCGAATCTGTCCCGGCACGTCTGGCGGAATTGATCTCGAAGAAACTTTCCATTCCAACGGTTGGCATCGGGGCGGGCGCAGGCTGCGACGGGCAGGTACTGGTCACGCATGACCTGCTGGGTCTGTTCGACCGCTTCACACCTAAGTTCGTCAAGAAATATGCGGATTTCCATCATGAGATGCAGAAGGCGTTTGCCGATTACATCGAAGACGTGGAAACAAAGCGCTTCCCGGCGCAGGAGCATATGGTCGAGATGGAGGATAGAGAGTGGGATACACTTTTACAGGAACTCGCCTGAAATACTACGCAGTCCGCATCACGTAATGCGGACTGCGCATCATTTAAGATGAAAAATATTCTCATCGTCGGTACGGGCGCACTCGCGACTCTCTTTGCCGCGCGGCTGGCACAAGCCAAATATCAAATTACCATGCTTGGCTCATGGAAAGCGGGACTCGACGCACTGCGGAGAGATGGCGCGCGTTTGGTCGATCCAGACGGCAACCAACATCAGTTTGAAGTTCAAGCGCTCGATAACCCGAGTGAATGCCGCGGGATCAAACACGCGCTGGTTCTTGTCAAAGCGTGGCAGACGGAGCGAGCCGCGCAACAACTCAAGGAATCTCTCGCACAGGATGGACTGGCGGTCACGCTCCAGAATGGACTGGGCAACCGCGAGACGCTCGCACAAAGCCTGGGTATGGGTCGCGTTGCCCTCGGCATCACCACCACTGGTGCGACTCTGTTGGGTCCCGGGTTGGTGAGAGCCAGTGGTGAAGGGATCATCTCCATGGAACGGAATCAGGCTCTCAGTCCGATCGAAGCGGCGTTGAGATCGGCAAAATTCAATGTAAATGTTGTGGACGACGCGCAGTCGCTGATCTGGGGAAAACTGGTCATCAACGCAGCGATCAATCCGTTAACTGCGTTGCTGCGCGTCCCTAATGGAAAATTGTTGGAACGTCCCGCGGCTCGAGAAATGATGAAAGCATTGGCACAGGAAGCCGCACAAGTTGCGTATGCTGAAAAAATCCCTTTGCCCTTTTCCGACCCGGTCGCTGCGGCGGAGGAGGTTGCCCTGAAGACGGCGGGGAATCATTCATCCATGCTGCAGGATATCCTGCGCGGCGCGCCAACGGAAATCGACGCGATTTGCGGGGCGGTTGTCAACGCCGCGCAAAGACACACGATTGATACGCCCGCCAATTGGGCCTGCTGGACGTTGGTAAAAGCAACCGTGGGGTGACATTCTTCCACCAAGTTGGTGCATTTTGTTGCATTAAGCAGTATTCATTGCATGGTAAGATACAAGTAGACACTATAGATTTCGGAGGTCACTGATGCGCAAGTGGCTTGTAGTTATCCTGCTTCTAGCATTAATAACGTTCCCCTCCTCAGCGGGCGCACAAGGTGGGACAAAACTCGGTTCTATCGACATCGAGCTTTGGTCTGAATATGACCAGCCAAGCATGCTCGTGATCAATCAATTTATCGTATCTGAAGATACACCACTTCCAGCCGAAGTAACATTGCGCTTCCCCAAAGACGGGAATTTGGTGGCAGTGGCAGTGGAAAACAACGGCGAATTATTCAACAAAGACTTCACGCCTCCGGTCGGGCAGGGGAACTGGCAGACGATCACGATCAATGCGGAATCGTACGCGCCACACCGCATCGAATATTATCAGCCGCTCACCGTCGACCGGAACAAACGTCAGTTCGAATATCAATGGTTTGGCGATTATTATGTTAAAGAATTTACCGTAACCGTATTAGTTCCTGCCGATAGCACCGAACTGATCACCTCTCCCATTTTGGAAAATACCGCTATCTCTGCAAATGGATTGCTTACCTCAGGCACAATTACCAGACATAACCTGAGAATGGGGAATTCCTTTCAATTCGAACTGGAATATCAAAGAACATCCACTGCTCTCACCGGACCGGATCAAGCGAATCAAATTCAGCCGTCTGTTCCTGTAGGAGAAAATACACCCGGCCGCGTTTCCATTGCGAATTTGCCGTGGATCATTGGCGGGTTCGGCCTGGCATTGATCGGAATCGCCCTTTTCACTTACTGGCGATCTACTCAATCAAGCGAAAGTCAACCGCGCAAGCGCCACCGTCACAAGACCGAAGGAGAAGAAGAGGGGCAGGCTTACTGCCATGAATGCGGCGCGCGTGCCCATGCCGGAGACCGTTTCTGCCGCACCTGTGGCAGCAGATTGAGAGTCTAGTCAATAACAAGCTTGAAGAGATAACGAGGCAGACCATGATCCTGGGCGTGCCATACATCGTTCCTATCTACTTCATCTATGGTCTGGCTTTTTTCAGCATGGGTCTGCTCGTCGCGGTTGAAGGTGGGCGGGCGTCGGATGTGCGTTTGCGAAGAGCATTACCACCGCTGGCAGGCTTCGGTTTTGTGCATGCCGCACATGAATGGCTGGAGATGTACGTGCTGATGGGGCATCCCATCACAAGCCTGGAAGTGTCGATCATGTGGGGAGTGCAGCTGGCCACCCTGGCTTTCTCATTTATATCACTGGCAGCTTTTGGGAGTTTTCTCCTGGCTGAAACCGAAGTTGCCAGGCGGCTGATTCTATTGATCCCCATTGGACTGCAAGCCATCTGGGTGTTTGGTCTGTATTACTTTCGGGGAGAGTATACGGGTCAGGTCCTGTGGGACGTTGCAGATACGTGGACCCGTTATACACTCGCCATCCCTGCTTCGCTTCTGACTGCCATCGGGCTGGTCGTGCAACAACGCGCATTTCGCCGCTCCGGGCTGATCCGCTTCGGGCAGGACGCGTTATGGGCAGCCATCACGTTTGGCTGGTACGGCCTGTTTGGACAGTTTTTTACAAAAGCGACACCTCTGTTCCCATCGAATATCATCAACCAGCAAACGTTTGTTGATTTATTCGGCTTTCCCATTCAGATGTTCCGTGCCATCATGGCAGTAGCCGCGGCCCTTTTTGTGATCCGCTTTTTGCGTGCCTTCCAGGTGGAGACGGAGCGCAAGATCGCTGACCTGCAACAAGCGCGGCTGGAAGAATCGCAGCACCGTGAGGCTATGCGCGGAGAGTTGTTCCGGCGCGTAGTCGCCGCACAGGAAGCAGAACGCCAGCGCATTGCGCGTGATCTGCATGACGAAACAGGTCAATCCCTGACCGCCATTGGGATGGGATTGCGCGGTCTCTCGGGCAAATTGAGCACACGCAACAAGGAAGCATTGAACATCCTGCACAAACTCGAAACGCTGACTGCTGATTCGCTCAAGGAACTGCAGCGCCTGATGACCGACCTGCGTCCCTCACATTTGGATGATCTTGGTCTATCTGCTGCGCTGCGCTGGTATTCCACGAGGATTCAGGAACACTCGTCCCTCAATATCAGGGTGGATATCCATGGTGAGGAATGCGACTTGGATGATGCAGTGAAGATCACCATCTTCCGCATCATTCAGGAAAGTCTGAACAATATCATTAAACATTCGCAGGCAACTCATATAAATATTCATTTGCATTTTGAAGAAAAGAACGTCCGCATCAGTGTGTTTGATAACGGGATGGGCTTTGATCGTGACCAGGTGCAACAGAGACGCACAAGCCGTCCATCATTGGGACTGGCAGGCATGGAAGAGCGCGCGGCGCTGCTGGGAGGAACTGTTAATGTGCAGTCACGTCCAGGCTACGGTACGGAAGTCGAAGCATTGATCCCATACCATCATGCAGGAGCAGGTGTCCCGCACAGGTTGCAAGAGGTGAAAGATGACCACACGTCTGTTAATAGTGGATGACCATGCCGTTGTCCGCTCTGGGTTGAGGATGCTATTGGAAAATGAACGAGATATCGAAATTGTTGGCGAAGCATCCTCTGCATCCGAAGCAATGGAAGCAGCAACAAGGCTTAAGCCAAATGTCATTTTGATGGACATCGGCTTGCCCGATCTCTCCGGCATCGACGCAACGCGCGAAATTAAAAAACTTGCGCCTGATGTTTCGATTCTCGCTCTGACTATTCATGAAGATGAGGAATATTTCTTCAAGATGCTCGAAGCCGGCGCATCAGGTTATGTCCCTAAACGCGCTGCGCCTGAGGAATTAGTAACTGCCATCCGCGCCGCGTCTACAGGTCAGGTCTATCTTTATCCATCCCTTGCAAAGTTACTCGTACGCGATTTTCTTGACGGCGGGCGCGCTCCTGGTGAACAAATTTCTTCCGACTTAACAGACCGCGAACAGGAAGTGCTGACTTACCTCGCAGAAGGCGCGAGCAATGAAGAGATCGCGGCGTCACTGGTAATCAGCCCCAAAACCGTTGCGCGCCATCGTGAGAATATTATGCGGAAATTGAATCTGCATTCCCGCTCCGAGCTGGTGCGGTATGCCATACGCAAAGGGATTATCAAGGCATAACATTTCACATTACACCTGCTCTTAAATAAAATTGACGGGCGCCGTTGCGCTCGTCAATTTTATTTCCTTAGAGCTTCGTTGTTAATCCTTACGGATTGTACGCCTCCATCGCTTCCAGGGCTGCCTCGAGCAGGGCTTTGGCATATGCCGAGTTGTGAGCGCCATTACTCTGGTCGTAGGTTACGAACTTGTAGTTCCACATCGCGTTTGCGACCTCTTCAGGAACCGTCAAGGGAGCATCCGCGGAGGGGTTACTCCATTTATCGGTCGCCGGATCATAAATACCCCATAGATGGCTCGGGTTTGCCACCTCGTCCGGGTTCATCAGTTGCTTTTCGACGAACAGGGTGTGAAGTTCCTCGAGCATCGCCTTAACTTCGGTCTGGGCGCCGTTGACGTCAAAGTTTTCAGCATCGGCATGGCAGGCCTGGCAGCGCGCCACATCGGGCAGGTAAGTGTGGTTGAACTCCTCTCCCATGTGGCAAGCCACACAGGTATCGTTGACTGTTGAGTAGTGCGCGCTCGGGCTTCCGGTTGCGCCCAATCCGCCTTCGCCAAGCAGCATCTGGGATTCAACACCGTAGTGTGTGCCGAAGCGTTGGGATGTAATCGCGACATTTCCTCCCTCGACTGTGGGCTTGGGGTTGCGGATCTGATGGCAGTTTGCGCACAGGTTGCCTGCGCCGCCATCAAAGGTACCATCGCTATATTCCATCTTCACCGGCTGTTCAGCTCCCGTCAGGGAGAAGTCGGCCTTTGTGTAGGTGGTGTGGATATTATGGCAGGTGCGGCATTCGAACGGCGAGACGTTCGTCACGCCTTCGACCGATGCATCATGCGGGGGCAGACCAGCGTTGATACGCGCCTTGGCGCCTTCAGTGCCGTGACAGCCCGCGCAAGTGCCCTCTTCTCCTCTTATGAAGGACTCGCCTGTCCCATGCACAGAAGTCTCTCGGAACTGCCCTACCTTGGAGCTGATCAAGGTGGTGTCATTGTG
>DATKED010000310.1:0-5435 GCA_035512375.1 Anaerolineales bacterium | reverse complement strand
GAAACACTCATCGCAGATCTGAAGGCAAAGCAAGCCCGTATTGGGATATTGGGACTCGGCTATGTTGGCCTGCCCCTGGCAGTTGTCTTCGCCGAGGCAGGATTCCACGTGACGGGGATCGACCCGGACGCACGAAAAGTGGATTGCCTGAATAAAGGCGTTTCCTACATCCCCGACGTCAAGACGGAAACCATTGAACAACTGGTCAAATCAGGGCATCTGACAGCCACAACCGATTTCTCTGTCCTAAAGGAAATCGACGCAGTCAGCATTTGCGTGCCGACTCCCCTGCGCCAGACCGGTGACCCGGATATGTCGTTCATTCTCTCTGCCACCGAGGAACTGGCAAAACATATGCATAAGGGAATGGTCGTTGTGCTTGAGTCGACCACCTATCCTGGCACGACGCGGGAAGTCCTTTTGCCAAAACTCGGCACAGAATGTGGGCTCACCATAGGTGAAGATTGGTTCCTGGCTTTTTCTCCTGAACGCGTGGATCCGGGCCGCGAGGATTTTACGACCATCAACACGCCGAAGGTCATGGGCGGGATTACAGAAGCTTGTAATGAAGTAGCCGCCGTCTGGTATGAGGGCGCCATCCAGACAGTCCATCGTGTCAGTTCTGCCGAAGCCGCAGAAATGGCAAAATTGCTTGAGAACACCTTTCGCATGATCAACATTGGTCTTGTCAATGAACTGGCGATCATGTGCGAACGCCTGGGTGTGGATGTGTGGGAGGTGATCGATGCGGCGGCGTCAAAGCCGTTCGGTTTTATGAAGTTTACTCCGGGTCCCGGGCTGGGCGGGCATTGTATCCCCATTGATCCGCTTTATCTTTCGTGGAAGATGAAGTCCATCCACTACAATGCGCGTTTCATTGAGCTTGCCTCCGAGATCAATACGAACATGCCGCGTTACGTGGTCAGTCGGGTGATGGAGGCATTGAATGACCGCGGTAGGGCTCTCAAAGGCTCAAAGATCCTGGTACTTGGCGCCGCATACAAGCCTGATATCGATGACATACGTGAATCGCCTGCGCTGGATGTGATCGGCCTGCTTAAACAGAAGGGCGCCCTGGTGGAATATCATGACCCGTATATTTCCCACATCCATCATGAAATTGATGGCTGGTATATGGACAGTGTGGAGGATGTGATGAAAGCGGTCAAGGATGCGGATGCGGTCGTCATCATTACCAACCATAAAGTCTATGATTACCAGGCAATTGTCGAATCATCGGCATTTGTCTTTGACAGCCGTAACGCGACGCGAAGTATGGCAAAAGGGATTGATAAAGTTGTGAGATTATAGAACTTCTATTGAAGAGGAGTATGAATGGCACATTATCTGGTTACTGGCGCGGCGGGCTTCATTGGCGCGCGGACTTCTGAACTGCTGATCAAAGAGGGGCATACTGTGGCTGGCGTTGATAATATGAACGATGCCTATGACCTACGTATGAAGGAATATCGCCTGCGTAAGCTGCAGGCAATGCCCGGGTTTAGTTTTCATAAACTGGATATTTCAAACAAATCAGTCATTGATCCATTCAAGGGTGATAAGTTCGATGGTGTGATCAACCTCGCCGCGCGTGCGGGTGTGCGCTACAGTGTCGAGGATCCATGGGTTTTTGTGGAAAGTAATGTCCTTGGCACGTTGAACATGTTGGAAATCTGCCGTCAGACCGGAACGAAGAAATTCATTGTCGCTTCCACATCCTCCATCTATGGAGCGGAACCTCCCTACCCGACGCCGGAATCAGCTTCCAGCAGTGAACCACTCCAGCCGTACGCCGCCAGCAAAAAGGGGGCGGAGGCGATGTGTCACGCGTATCATCACTTGTATGGGATAGATGTCAGCGTTGTTCGCTATTTCACAGTATACGGACCCGCTGGCAGGCCGGACCTGGCATTGTTCCGCTTCGTGCAATGGATCAGCGAAGGGCTGCCCGTGCGTGTCAACGGGGATGGCGAGCAATCGCGCGGTTTTACATACATCGACGATATTGCCCGCGGCACGATCCTGGCACTGAAACCGGTTGGCTATCAGGTGATCAATCTTGGCGGGCACGAGGTCATTACGATCAATAACCTGATCAAGCTGATCGAAGAAGTGATCGGCAAGGAAGCGGATGTCCAATACGGCCCACCGAACCCTGCCGATATGTTCACCAACTGGGCAGATGTGAGCAAGGCAGGCGAATTACTCGGCTGGGAGCCGCAGTTCAATATGCGTGCCGGCGTTGAGAAGCTGGTGGAATGGTATAACGCTGAACGGGAGTGGGCAAGCAAGGTTCTCACACCGTAGGCAAGGCAGACGTAATGCAGAGTGCTTCGGGTTTGGTAAGAAAAGTCAATTCACTGCCATGGCTGCCCGTTATTCTTGCGGTTGCTGGTTTTCTTGCCTATATCCTGCAAGCTGTTGAAATTGCGGTCACCAAAACATCCTTCCTGGATGAGGGGTTGTATCTCTATAAGGGATATCTATTTGCAAATGGGTTGCAGATCCCGTTTGCGGATTTTGGCGTTTGGACAAACCATGCCCTCCTTTCCTTTTTGATCCCCGGCTACATCCAAAAATGGTTTGGTCCCGGCTTGGAAACGGGACGCTACTTTATGATCTTCCTCAGCCTGTTTACCCTGCTCGGGTTGTGGGTCTTTGCGAAGCGCTGGGGAAACGCCTGGTGGGCGGCAGGTGCAGTATGGGTCATGGTGCTCAACCCGGCTGAGATGAAGATCCATACGCTTGCCATCTCCGAGGGGCTTGTCGCGGCACTGTTGGTCTGGATCATCGTACTTGTGGTCGGTGAGAAGCGACCTCTCTGGCATATCCTGCTCGGCGCGGCGCTCACCGCTCCGCTGGTGCTGACGCGCGAGAACATGGCGTTTGTGCCGCCCATTCTCTTCCTCTATATTTTCTGGCAGCATGGCTGGAAGGCGGGGCTATTTGCGATGCTGTGCGCAGGGATTCTGTTCCTGGCTGGGAACGCGTTTTACTTTCCGGACAACTTGAAGTTCTGGGCAATGCGCGTCCCGGACTTCCCGTTCTCATTTTTACGGGACTGGAAAATGCCGGCTACCGGCGGCACTTCCATCCCTGAGTCTGAAGAGTCGAATCTATACAGGATGATCCTGTATTTCTGGCTGACGTTCAGGCTGCATTTCGTTTCGCTGGTCAGCGCGCTGACCGTCTGGTTGCTGCTGCCTTTCCGTAGTGCGCGGCCAATCTCTGAACGGATGCGCGCCGTTATCTTTTTGAGCGTATTTCTGTTGGTGCTTTATCTGGCACATGTCCAGGCGGCGTTTTTCGGGGAGTTCTGCATTTCGTGCATCCTGCTGTATATCGGCTACTTTGATTTCCTTGGGTTGATGATGCTGGTCCTTGCCGCGCCCATCCTCATGAAGCAATTGACTCCTCTCAGGCAAACAATTGTGTTTGCGGTTATCCCTTCTATGATACTTGGTATTGGCTTTAGTTCGCACGAAGACCTGAGCGCGGATTTTGCAAAGGCAATGATCGAACGGCTGGATGGAACATATCTCTGGGGCGCGTTGATCCACTACATAGACCTGCCTCACCTTGTCCTGTTCCGTGTGACATTCGTTTTACTGGTCAGCGCTCTTGTGATCGGAGTCGGGGCGATCGCGCTGGGGCTTCTCCACCGAGGGTTAAAGGGCGGACCGGATGCAGGTGGAAGGATCGGAGTCCTTGCGTTGAATATTTTCCTGATCCTGGGGCTGATCCTTTCACCGACAAAGGTTTTAGGCGCGGGCAATGATTTCTTCGCCTGTGATGGGACAGATGTATTTGCCTCTTATGAAGAGGCCGGGATGG
Source organism: Anaerolineales bacterium (assembly GCA_035512375.1). Lineage (GTDB taxonomy): Bacteria > Chloroflexota > Anaerolineae > Anaerolineales > Villigracilaceae > Defluviilinea. The sequence goes on along the minus strand of DATKED010000310.1, from coordinate 1,601 downwards.
AGTTGAGCCAGGTGATCGAGCCTGGTGCCAAAATCTACTGGGAGGGACGCATCCCGGCGATATTTTTGTACATGCCTGATGTGCGGGTCTATCCGCCACAGTTGAACCACGTCCATTCGTACCAGATCGGCGGCGATCCGGATATACTCTTACGCTTTGGTCTGTGGAACGATGAACTGGCTCGCCAGTGGCTTACGGAAGCGGATTACATCCTGGTGCAGAACGTCGAAAAGGTTTACCTTACGGATGAAATGCTCGAATCTGGCGAGTATGTCAGAGTGATGTCTGCACCGCGGGCAGAGAAGTGCCGCTGGCAGTCTGTGATCCAGGTGTACCAGCGCGCCGACGCCGCTCAGTGATCCATCTCATGTCCCTCCTTCAAAAGATACGTTCCAGCCTGCGTGGGGACCCGCTGCTTCAGCGCGTGGTGCGCAACAGCAGTTATCTTTTCAGCAGTAACACGATCTCTGCCGGGCTCAGTGTTGTGCAGGGTATTTTCGTTGTATGGCTGCTCGGTGGTTCCGGTTATGGCTTGTTAACGATTGTGATGGATTTTGCATCCAACACAAACCGTTTGCTGTCATTCCGAATGAGTGAAGTGGTTGTCAAGTATATGAGTGAGGCACTGGCTCAGGAGAACAAGGAACGAGCTGCCGCTCTTGTGAAAGGGATCGGTCTTACAGAAGCCCTGATATCTGTGCTTGCGTATCTTGTTCTGCTTGCGCTTTCTGTGTGGTGCGCGCGCACCCTGGCGGATGATGTTTCCGTCGTATCCCTGTTCCGATTCTATGGTTTGTTCCTGCTTGCCAACCTTGTATATGAAACCTCTGTGGGTGTACTTCAGACTGCAACCCAGTTCAAACAAGTGGCCCATGCCAATTTTTATCAAAGCATTGTTGTAACGGTTTTGATCGTTGCTGCGTTTGTCCTGGATTTGGGGATTTTGGGAATCCTCACAGCGTATCTTATTGGCAAGACCGTCGCAGGGGTCATGGTTGTTGTTTTCGCGGTCCGTGAGCTGAACAATAGACTGGGAATTGGTTGGACGCGTGCACCTCTAAGCCTGCTCACAGATTGGAAGGCTATTTTGCGATTTGCCTTTAGCACCAATCTAAATGGAACGGTCAACCTGTTCGCCCGCGATAACATTCGACTATATCTTGCCTGGTTTCTCCCCAATGCCCAGGTGGGGTATTTCAAACTTGCATCGAGCCTCATTAATCTGGTCATGCTGCCCATTGAGCCACTGATTTGGCCCACATATTCTGAAATTACACGTACCATTGCCCAGCGACAGTGGCAAAACACACGTAAGTTGCTGAAACAGGTCAGTATCATCGGAGGGGTATGGACCCTGGTCGCGGGAGGCGGGCTGGTCATCTTAGGCTGGTGGATCATCCCGTTTCTGTATGGAACCGGTATGGCGCCTGCCTACCCGGCTCTGGTCATTCTGTTGTTTGGGTACGCATTTGCAAATGTATTGAATTGGAATCGTCCGTTACTGCTTGCGTTGGGGCATCCTGCCTATCCGCTCATGGTGGCGACGATCACTGGTGTCATTGAAGTTATTCTCCTTTTCGTACTATTGCCGGGCAGCAACT
>DATKED010000309.1:0-7053 GCA_035512375.1 Anaerolineales bacterium | reverse complement strand
TGGGTCCTCTTGATCGACAAGAGCGTGGTTTCAGGGGAACCCATACCTGCAACATAGAGGTATCTCACAGACGGACACGCGTAGAGCCAGAACGTCGTCCGTGTGAATCACACGAATGGGTAAGAGCGGCACACATAATTTTACTTACCATCAATAAACATTCTTAAAGGAGATAGTTATGCAAAAAATTGGCATCTTGGGTACCGGTATCGTGGGGCAAACATTAGGGCTCAAGCTCGTCCAACTGGGTCATTCTGTCATGTTAGGCACCCGTGACCCATCTAAGCTAGATGAGCCCAAAGGCTGGAATCCTGATGCGCCTACTTTGCGCGATTGGCTCGCAATAACGGGGTCGCAGGGCAGCGTCGGCACATTTCGTGATGCAGCAACCATTGGTGACCTCGTCATCAACGCCACCAATGGCGCCGCCAGCCTGGAGGTACTTCGGGCTGTGGGAGAAGAGCATTTGGATGGCAAAACGCTGATCGATGTTTCCAATCCCATGGATTTTAGTAATGGCTTTCCACCTACCTTGTTCGTCAAAGACACAGATTCACTCGGCGAAATCCTACAGCGTGAATTTCCAAATGTGCGAGTTGTCAAAACCCTCAATGCCGGGACGGCGGATCTTATGGTAAACCCCAAGTTGGTTGGGAATGGCGACCACACTGTGTTTCTTTCTGGAAATGATGTGAGAGCCAAAGCGCAAGTTACGGAATTGCTGCGCGAGCTTGGTTGGGACGATATTCTAGACCTTGGTGAAATTTCGACAGCCCGGGGTCCCGAGATGATGTTTGCGATTGCCCATTCGGCGATGCGAGCCCTCAGCCCGGCCCCGATTGCCTTTAAAGTAGTTCGTTAACGAATGAGTTTAGCGATAAAGTTGGGCGCCAAACCGCTTAGCCAGTTACCGTATGCAGACATTCGGCTAGGAAAGAAAACAATGCATGAGTGCATTACCATTGGGCACTGTTATCTTCCTCTTCACCGATATTGAGGACTTGACCAAACTCATGCGGGGACATACTGACGATACACCTGCTCTCTTAACAGAACAAAATAAGATATTGAGACGCAGTGATGGTATCATCACCCCATGACCACCGCCACCGCCCAGGCGAATCCCAATGTTGCATTCATTAAGTATTGGGGAAACTCTGTCATCTCCCAGTTCTTCAAAGCAAAAGATCAAGCCTTCTGACAATAACTGATGAAAATTCCTGTTTGCAAAAGTAAATCAAAGTAGCTGCTCGGGAAAATGTCATGCTCGATAAAAAGGATAAATATCTAGGCGATTACCATTGCGAGGATAATGCCTGGATGGCGCAGCAGATATGTTAGTTGCCTGCAATGACAGTATTTTGCTGGCGTCTACTTCTACTGGAAGGTTTGTAGAGCGAAAATCTCTCTACGTACTTAAGCAGGACCCACCGTCAGCCCAGAAGTTTCTGAAAAGGGGCCAATGTTATCAGCTTAGAGCAGAATGACCTAGCCGACAGATGTATGTTCTCCGCCCTCGAAGGCGGAGTTAGTCAAGCACTTTTTGCCGCAACACAAGAATATCACTCATGAAAATCCCCGTTTTCTGAAGTAAGTTTGTGCGCCCGCACTTCTTGATTCTTAGAATCGCGGGTTCGAAGCTCAGCTATTCAGGTTAGCCAAACTCGCCTAACAAATTCTTGATCAAAAGACAGGTGTTTCGGCATCGAACCAATAAACATGCCCTGCCACCAGCAGGGCATGTCAACTTGATTGTTGTATGAGCCTAACAAAATCACTTATCCCAAGAAATCGCGCTACTGTCTTCTAGCAACTTTTTGGCCTTCTCAAATATGGCTTCCGTTGTAAAACCAGATTCCTTGAATAGAACCCCAGCCGGCGCTGAAGCCCCATATTGCTCCAATCCAATTACGGCACCGTGGTCGCCAACACATCGATCCCATCCCATGCTAACACCTGCCTCCACAGCTAGCCGGGCTCGAATGGCGCGCGGCAAGACTCTCTCTCGATACTCCTTAGGCTGCATTTGGAAAAATTCCCAGCTTGGAAATGAAACGAGCCGAACACTGATTCCGATTGCGGCAAGTTCAGTCCCGGATTCCACAATCAGAGCTACTTCGGACCCTGAAGCCATAAGTATCAGCCTCGGATCTCCGTCTCCCAAGTCAGCAAGCACATATGCTCCTTTTTGGAGGAGGACTGCATCTGCAAAAATTTCGCGGTCAATTATTGGCAGATTCTGGCGTGAAAATATCAATGCGGTATGACCATTTGTGAATCCACAAGAGAAAGCATGGGGTTGCCTTTATGGGTCTGTGAAAGCAGACTCCGGAATCGCTGTCTTATTTCTTTCCTACGTTTTTCTGTTTTAATGCCCACTTGATGTCTTTTAATTGATATTTTTCTACCAGTTTCCGATGATCCTCGCTTTTCGGTACCAAAAGAATTGAGCCATCTTCTTCCACAGTTGCCTCAAGCAGATCGCCTTCCTGCAATTTGGCTGCGCGGCGGATAGCCGCCGGAAGTGTAATCTGTCCATCGCTCGATACCGTAAGATATTCTGTCATATACCTTTTCCGTTACTGAAATTCGGGATTCTGCTGGCGGTTCTTATTCTAAGGGATCTGAAGTAAGTTGTCGCACAAAATCGTTATGAAACATAAGAAAACGCCGCCGACCGATCTCTCGATCTTATAAGCCATCATCAAAATCGCATTGACTCATTTTTCAATCTTGCTGTCTTCTTTCGGTTCCTGGAATGCGATCTGGAGTGCCTTGCGTCCAATGGATTGATACGCATCGCGCAACAGTGATTCAATCCCGGGATCGGAAATAAATGCAGCGGTGCCGAGGCGTCTGATCAACGGCAATTCAATTACAGGCGGATGGATCGAAACGGAGAACCCTTCCAGCGGCGCTCCTAACTCCCAATAATTAGAAATGCAATCTTCCAGCGGAATGCTTGCTTCGAATTCTTCCGCTTCCTCTTCGACAGCCTCATCAGCGCCTGCACGTCGTCTGCGCAATTCCTGCATCACCTGTTCCTGGGTGCGGCCCCGCAAACGGAAGATCAAAAATGGATCTTCGTCAAACCGTTCCCCCAGGATGTAATGCGCCGCCGCAACGTGTTTGCACGGATTGGCATAATCGGGACAGGAACAATCCGTCTCCAGATCATAACGCTGTGAAGGGAACAAACTCACCTTGGCAGCTTCAAAGGCTTGCTCGATCTCTTGTGGCATTTCGCCAGCCAGCAATTGCGCGCTGAAAATGGCTTGTTCGGCAAGCCCGTCAATGACCTTGTCCCATTGTGTGTCGGTTAGTGGTGCGATTCTGATCTTGATTTTGTACGGCGTGCGCTGTGATCCCTGCACGCGTGCGGCAATGCCATCCCTGGTTTCCTCTATGGAAAGTACCTGACCCTTGCGGGCGTAACTTCGCCCGCGTGAGAGACGCCCTGAATCCACCAGACGTTCCAGCGCCGAAATCCATCTCTGTGCCCACCAGTTTTTTGCGAACGCCCCACGTTGACTCTGCGCCTTGATCCCATCCTTAGCCTGGATGGCTTTCGTTGGTTTGAACCAATGATCGTATGGCATGTTAAGATCTCCTCAACGTGACCACCCTGCGTAATTCTTCCGTGCTCATCTCGGTGATCCAGTTCTCGCCGCTTCCGACCACCGCCTGTGCCAGTCCCTTTTTGGATTCAATCATATCGTCGATCATTTCCTCCAGCGTTCCGGTTGTGACGAATTTATGCACCTGCACATTGCGTTTCTGCCCGATGCGAAAGGCGCGGTCTGTTGCCTGATCTTCCACAGCTGGATTCCACCAGCGGTCAAAATGAAAGACGTGGTTGGCGCGCGTCAGGTTCAACCCTGTGCCGCCCGCCTTCAATGACAAAATAAAAATGGACGGGGCGCGCTCCTCCTCCTGAAACTGTTTGACCATTCGATCGCGGGCTTTTGTGGGAGTGCCACCGTGCAAAAACTGGGTTGCGGCGCCAAACGCGCCTGGCAAATAATTCGTCAACATCTCGCCCATTTCAGAAAACTGCGTGAAGATCAGGGCGCGGTCGCCTGCCGCCAGCACTTCCTCCAGCAATTCGCCGAGACGTTCCAGTTTGCCGCTGCGCCCGGTCAAATCGGCGAGCGGGGTCGAGTCGCCCTTTTTATTCTTGCGCGTTTGATGAAGATATTGCACGGGATGATTGCAGATCTGCTTCAATTGCATCAACATGCTCAGCACCAGTCCGCGCCGCTGGATTCCCTCTTCCTCTTCAATCCGCTTCATCGCATCCTGCACAACCGCTTCATACAAAGTGGCTTGTTCCTCCGTCAGGTTGCAATAAATCCTGGTCTCCACTTTTTCGGGCAGGTCAGTGATCACACGCGGATCTGTTTTGACACGCCGCAAAATAAATGGGGTGGTTAACTGCTTCAATTGTTTCAAGGCACCTTCATCATGATAACGTTCTATGGGTAAGGAAAAATTTGTCCGGAACTGCGTGCGCCCACCGAGATAGCCGGGATTCAAAAAGTGCATGATGGACCACAACTCGGAGAGTCTATTTTCCACAGGTGTGCCGGTCAGTGCAATCCGAAACTCAGCATTGAATTTGCAGATCACCTGTGTCTGCCTGGCGGCTGGATTTTTGATGTTCTGTGCTTCGTCTAAAATGACCGCCAGCCAGTGAATGGATTGAATGGATTCCGCGTCCAGGCGTGCGACGGGATAACTGGTGAGCATGATATCTTTGCCTTTGACCGCGCGCCGCATCTCCTGGCCCTTCAACCTGTCTGCTCCCCGATGGATGTAGGTCCGCAACTCGGGTGCGAACCTGCCAATTTCCCGTTCCCAGTTGGTAACTACCGATGTAGGCGCGATCAACAAAACAGGCGCAGGAAGTTTCCCCAGCTTTTCCTTCTCGCGCAGCAATAACGAGATCGTTTGAATGGTTTTGCCCAGTCCCATGTCGTCCGCGAGACACGCACCCAGACCCCATTTGCGCAGGAACGCCAGCCACGAATACCCGTATTGTTGATACGGACGTAATTGACCGAGCAAACCGACGGGTTGATCCAGCTGTTCCATCCTGTCTGATTGCCTGAATTGTTCCATCCATTCTTTCAGCCAGCCGTCAGCGACCACTTCATCCACAGGCAAGCCGCCCGCCTCTTCGCCTGTTTCACCGCCCAGGCCCAGCCTCATCGCTTCCAGCAGACTCATCTCGCCCCGGGTTTGACCCTCCTCCCAAAACTTGATCGCTGCTTCGATTTGCTCGGCGTCCAGGGTCACCCACTGACCACGGATCTGCACCAGCGGCGACTTCAACCTCGCCAGCGTTTTGAATTCCTTTTCTGTCAGTTCCGTTTCGCCGAGCGATAACTTCCATTGATAATTGACCAGGTTTTCCATCGTCATTTTGCCTGGAGCGCCTGCCTCCTGCCTGGACTTTATCTTGACCTTTACCCCCAGCCGCGCGCCTTTCTTGTTCCACCACGGCGGGACGAGGACGCCAAAGCCCGCGCCTTCCAGCAATGGTGCAGTCTCACGCAGAAATGTGTATGCACCATGAGTGTCCACTGCCAGTTCGGTGGGACGTTTCCCTTTCAGGCTGCCGGTGATGGGTGGGAATAAACGTGCCGCGTATCCCAGACCTGTCAATAATTTTTCCTGCGGTTGTTCAAAACGATGACCGAGATGGGTGAGCGCGCCTTTTGTTTTTTTCCAGACTTCATCGGCGGGGATCAACAGGCTGGGGTCGTCTTTGGCTTGAATAAGATAATGAAGTTGCCAGAGTTCTTTTTGTAACGCGGGCGCCTGCAAGCGGAATGCAATGCGGAACGCAGCATCACCCGCCACGTGCAGATTACGAATCCAGGCCTTATAGCTGGCAGCGAGACTTTGCAATTGTGCGGGTGAGGCTTTGACAGTGGGGTCTTCCCGAAATAACGCTTCGACCCAGCGCGCGGCAGGAGTGTCCACGCCGATGCGTTCCGCGAAACGCGGCGCTGAATTTTTCCCCCAGGTGCGCGCCAGCAAATCGCAGAAGGTGTTGAGGAAATTGTGGAGGAACATACGCGGCGATGGATGCATATCGTCGTTTGTCACAGCTGCGCGACAAACGGCGGGCATGGCTGTTTCCAACTGCGTCAGGCGCGTAGCGTCTTTTGCGGCGTCCAGCACAGGCAGCCAGCGGGCATGGTATGTTTTCCCGTTATCCACAGGCACAAGGGCAGGTATCAGTTTATGCGCGGCGAGGGTCTCCAATGCCAAAGCGCTGACCATGCTCCAGTAATGGAGATCAGGTGCGGGCGATAAGGATATGTCTGTCGTTGCGGTGTGGGTCAACAGAACAGGTAGAGCCTCCACGGCGTTCTTCCAAATCCCATTGATGAGAAACGAATCAAGTTCTGGCTTTTGAGTCTCCAAATCCCAGTTTTGAACGAGTTGGGGAGAGGGCAAGGGAACGCCATGCACGGCAGGCAGGCGCAGCGTGGCAGTTTTTGACGCGCCGTCAAGATTGAAAATATTTTTGAGCGTGGCTGGATCCGCAGAAAATGGGTGCAGGCGGGATTTGCTTTTTTTCTGAGCCTGTTTACGCCTTTGTTTGGGTATGGGTACATCCGATATTTCCGCCCAAAATAATACACCGGCCGGGTTTTCAAGTTGGTAGTGCGCGTGGAGGACGTACATGAGCGATTTTTCTACTCTTGTTTCTGGGAGAATTTTCTGGATCCAAATGGCGCCTCATGATTTTAGCGCAGAAATTATTGTGCGCGAATAAATGGATAAAGCCAAAGCCGATTTCTCCAGTGCGGATTGCACTTGCATGCCGGAGAGGATCCGCTCTCAATTGGCCATCCTCCTATACGCTTGAGATTTCTCCAGGATGGGTGGACGATGTATAGGAATCCGGACCATAAATTATTCCTACTTAAAGCATCACTTCCCGTGTATAAGCTACGATCTCTACATCCTCAGGATCCAAATCCATCCAGACTAAACCAACTGTCCATTGAAAATCGTTCTAGGAACGGCTATGGTTTT
>DATKED010000308.1:0-6625 GCA_035512375.1 Anaerolineales bacterium | reverse complement strand
GAACAGGACGACTCGGTGCCTTTTGAGAATACACTTTGCCGCGTGAAGCTGCATAACCGACAGGCTTGACCGGGTCACTGCTGGCACAGTAATTTTGCGGAGGGTAGTCTGATGGATCGAGATACGAATATCCGTCTCCATTGATGGCGAGCTGCATATCGTGCTCGTCCAGGAACTCCGAGGTGGTACGCGTGCACAGTTGAGGAACGGTGTCACGCAACGGAGGGGTCACCAAAAAGCGCAGCGCCTCCGTGGACCGGGTATCAATTTCAAGGACATGCCAAACCAGGCTGCGAGGGGTCGTGCGTTCGTTGCGATAATACGTCACTCCCTTGAATATCTTTTGCATAACCGAAGTTGGGTTTTTGCCAACATTGTTCAGGAAACTACTGGATACCCAACCGGTCCACCCGTCCACGCGCTGGATGCGTATCCAGCTTCGACCAGGGTTGGCGTTTAGTGCCTCCACCACTTCATCCTTATTAAGAGAGCCAACGATGCTAAAGTTCGTCCCAGGTCCTTGACGTACGTTCAACCCCCCGGTGGCGCGATACCAGTTCCCCGCTACATCATCGGGAGGTGGGTCATTTGGGTCAGGAGGAGGAGCAGGAGGGACAAGGGTCAAGAATTGGGCAGAAGACCAACCCGTAAGCCCGTCACTTCGACGGACCTGTCTCCAGGTGCCGTCCGCGTTGACTCCGATTGCGACCACAACTTCATTGAACTCCAGAAACCCAATTGACGTAAACTGTGTCCCCGGTCCCTGACGGATGTGCAGCCGGCTCGCCGTTACCCGGTATCTATCGTCCGGTGGGGGTGGAGGCGGCGGCGGAGGAGGAGTCGTAATAACTTTATCGAGGAATTCGCTCGAAGACCAGCCAGTTAATCCATCGGTGAGACGACGCGCGCGAGTCCAGCTGGCGTCTGCATTGAATTCGAGCGCCTCGACGATATCATTCCGTCGCAAAAAGCCAATTGCCCTGAAGTTCGTGCCGGGTCCCTCACGGACGTACAACGTTCCCGCAGTGACACGGTAACGCTCCCCGGTGGGGGGCGGAGGAGGCGGTGGAGGTGGTGGAGGCGGCACGCCAAGCTTGACAAGATAGGCACTCGACGCCCAACCAGTTAATCCATCCGCGAGGCGGCGGACTCGCAGCCAGCTCCCGTCTACGGTCGCCTCCAGCGCTTCGACAATCTCATTCCGGCGCAAAAAGCCGATTGCCCCGAAGTTCGTGCCGGGTCCCTCGCGAACATTTAAAGTCCCCGCACTCACGCGGTACTGGTTCCCTGACGGGTCGGGAGGGATCGGGTCTGTTGGCACAGGCACATTAAAGCGCCGGGCAAATGCCTGCGCATCCCCGTTGAAATAATTCAGATCGATCTCCAGGCTTTCCACCCCATAGAACGGACCCTCGCCAGACGCGGTGAATTGCCATAACAACCATTCATTTGTCGCCCAGGGTTTTGGGACCAATGGTTGCGCCACACCATAATTCGCGATCCACAATGGGTAACGGTGGAAATACTCAAGTTCATTTGGCTGGCTGAGAGGCGCATTACTGTTCCAATAGTAGAAGGCGGTGTAGATGCCAATTTCCTTTGAACCGACCAGTGCCCTGAGTCGTTCGAGACACGTCTTCCAGTGCCGCCAGCCTGTGTAGGTGCCCCGATAGGCTTCTTCGAGGTCCAGGAAAAGGGGCAGTTCGCCCAGATCGCCATTAAGCAGGTTGAACCACAGTTCCGCCTGTTGTCTTGGTTCCGCGCGGCTGTCATAGAACCAATAGGAACCCCGGGGTAGACCTGCCTCTTTTGCCCTGCGCCAATTGTTTTTGAAAGCGGAATCTGCCCATAGGTTTTGCCCGGCTCGAATGATGACGAAATCTGTGGTTTGGTTCATCCGCACGAAATCGATCCCCTGCGGCGTACTGGGGTCATCCTGATAAAAACTTACATCGGGACCAATGATTTGCCTCGCCACTCTAGCCTCCTTGAGAAATTTGCCTATGCGATTTTACCAGTAATTCTTTCAGAGCGCGCTCTATACACTGTGCGTAGCACACTTCACGAGAGATGGCGGCGCGACCGATGACCATGAGTCTGTCGGTCAAAATCTCACAACCCCCTTCTGTCCCAATGCCACAACTATCACGTCCCGGAGGGCAAATACACAATTTGAAATACAGACTCGGTCATATGCACCATAGTCTACAAACATCTGCACATGTTTCAGCAGTTGCCTCCCGCGCCTACTCCTATTCCAAAGACGCGAACGGCCGCACTGCCAACATCATCACCGTGGACATTCAAGCCAGCAACGGAGTCATCCACGTGATCGACCGCGTCGTCCTGCCGAGACCTCTCCCATAAATAGATGATGATTGACCGCCTTGTACTGGCAAAGCAGACAGCAACGTGAATAGTGAAGTAAAAAAATGAAATAAATCAGTTGCATACTGCTCAAGATACACCTCGATCAAACTGGCGGTGCTCATGTCATAAACACACCGCTCTCAGAGATTGGATCTCTGAAAGCGGTGTATATCTATGCTGTAATAGCTTAGGGTGTGGCAGAAGGCTGGACCGTCGCTGGAACGGTTGGTGTGATCGTAACGTCGGCAGGTTCCGGGGCGGGAGAGGCGGAGCCAGCCTCGGTTGGGATTGGAGTGAATGTCGGGGTCGCCTCAGGCAGACCCGAAAGCAGGATCTGCCAGGCGATATCGAGATCATCGCTGGCAGCAACGGGGAAGTCCGGCAGGCGCGTCGTCATTGACATGAAGTATTACCGAGGACGTGAACTGGAGTTCGTTCGGCTGTGTAGTCACCGAGCCGCTGATCTCGGCAGCACCCGCACGCACTTTGACCTAATAGGATGTGGAGGGAGAAAGCCCAAACAGACTGCCGACCAGACGACCATCATCGATATGAATAAGCGAGTGACCCGGGTGCCAGACAGTGTCGCCACTCTGACGGTACATCAGTTCCGCGGTTTTGGCAAATTGGCACCGCTCAGGGCCACCCCAAGGGTCTCAATGTTGGGGTATAAGTTCAATTCATTCGCAACAGTGCCGGCTGGATTCTCAACTCTACCAATAAAAAACCCGCTGACAATGGCGCGATCAGCGTAGCGACCGTAAGAAGGGGCGTTAGGAGAGGGTTGTTTGTCATGACATCCTCATAATTCCCCTGATGGAACGGTTCGGGAGTCAGGCAATGATATCCAATTGGGGATATTGGACAGTATAGCACCGTCCACTGCAGCATGAGTTACGCCAGTCAAATCCTTGCCGTCACGTCGAAAATAAATCTGCCCTCTTCTGTTCTGATCTCAACAGACCTGACCAGGTCAAGGATTCTCCTCTGCTCTGGCGTGCGAAGAAAGTGTCCCAGATCAACAACGATTTGGTCACCATTGATACGGATCCCATCTGGTAACGCCTTAAAGAACGATCCCAGCTTTCCCAATAGCACATTATTTTCCAGAGTAGCCCTGACTTTTGGGGAATTTGTGAAGTCCACTGATCTGTATAGTCTCAACTTCAAGTTAAGAGGCCAGGGCCAGCGCGGCGTTTTTAGATCGACAGAAACCCTGTTTTGCTCATGAATCGACGCCTCACAGGAATCAATATTCGTATTCCCCCGAAGTGCCGCTTCGATGATCTCGTTGACAAGGTATTGTGGTACAGGAACAGATGCGTCAACGATAAGCCCCTTTAAATCCGAAAGATCATTATCAATTATCCTTTGGAAAATCCTGTCCATCGTTATATCCACAAATCTGTGCTCAGATATTTCAGACCCGAGTCGCTGAGGAGCACGACGATTGTTTTTCCCTGAAACGTTGTCTTTAGCAGCTGCAATGCTGCGGCAACATTCGCGCCTGAAGAGAAACCTGCGAAAATTCCTTCTTCATTTGCCAGTCGTCGCGCGAGCTCCATCGCTTCTTCATCTGTCACTTGAAGGTAGCCATCAATATGATTCTTGTTTATCAGGGAAAGCGCCGTCATGGAGTAGCCTCCGCCTTGAATGCGATGGTTGGGATTTGTCACAGGCTTGCCCGCCAGGATTGCCGCTTCGGCTGGTTCAACGATGTAACATTGAATTTTGGAGTCATGCTCTTTGAAAGCAGCCGCACAGCCTCCAAACGAACTGCCTGTGCCAGCGTAATCGCAGAACGCATCAATCTTTCGGTTCGCTTGTCTCAGGATCTCAGGGGCGGTGTGGAAGTAATGAGCCCGCGAACTGCTCTCCAAATGGAATTGGTCCGCGCGGAAGGCATTGCGTTCTTTTGTGATCCGTTGAGCGGCTTCTTCAACCAGCGCCAGATCCCCGCCTGAGACCTGACCCAGCTTTGACCCGGGCATCTGATCAATGAGGATGACTTCCGCGCCGAGAGCTTTCATCATGCGCGCCCGTTCCATTGAGTTGCCTCTCGACATCACCGCTACAAACGGAAATCCTTTCACTGCGCAAACAATGGATAACCCCGTGCCTGTGTTGCCACTCGTCAATTCGACGACCGTCTGACCTGGCTTCAGTCTTCCATCGGCTTCGGCCTCATTGATCATCTGCAAGGCAATACGGTCCTTCTTGGAAAAGCCCGGGTTGAGATACTCCAGTTTGGCGAGGATGCGACCCTCCAGTCCGCGCGTGAGGCGGGAGAGTTCCACAAGCGGAGTATTCCCAATCGCGCCCAGAATAGAGTCAAGCAGCGAATCATCACGTGGATTATTCAGCATAATCCTCCAACTACTAAAATGATCACGAATCCGGTAACAATGTAGCACAAATAATAAACAATTTCAATTCCCATCGATAGCCGGCAAGAAAACGGTCTCATTGACACGGTCTTGTTGAGACCGGTCTGAGACCGTTTTCATCGAATTCGTATTGGCGTATTTTCTTTTTTTAATTCAGCTTCTGAAATATTGGCTTTACGACCTTGCTGTTTCAAGCGTCGGATATGCTTGCGCTTCGCCCTGGAGGGCCGTTTTCTTTCTTCCCGGCAGGTTCAGTTTCCATTGGTCTTGCTCTTTGTTTCACCACGGACTTGAGAAGATGCTTATGTGCTGGCTTTACTCCTGGCTTCATATTCCGCCCAAAGCCTGCCGATCTCCTCGCGAGCTTTCTCGCGCGTGTATCCATACTTCACCTGAAGCATGGTGACGAATTTGTCGAATTTCACTTCCGCTTTGTCCACTTTATTCAGATCATATTCAGCCATCAGGCTCCACCGTTCAGTGGATTGGGCTCGAATCAGTTTCCAGTTTTCTTCGAATATCGTTTTGTTGATCATGATATGTCCTTCCTTGGGGTGGGGCCTTTTTTGCAGTTTAGGATTCATCTGGGAGTTTTCATGATTTCGTTTATAAGTGACTATCCGCTCCCCCACGTGGAAGCAAAACAAAATTGTCAAACTCGTTCGCCATCCGGCGGTTGGCATTCATTGTACTATGTAATGTGGATAATATTATGTGGATAGCATTAGGATTCGTCCCTGCCAATTCCATTTCACACCGCACAGACTCTCCTCCCGATTAGGAGCCTGTCAAAGTAGGAGGTCAACACAAAACGGTCTCGTTGACTTTACATCCGAGACCGTTTTTATTCCATGGGCGCGGCAACTTACGGCGTCGCGGATGGCTGGACAGTCGCTGGAGGGGTGGGAGTAAATGTAACTTCAGGGGTGACTGCGAGTGTGCCCGTCAGCGCAGGCGTCTCAACCGCAGTCGTTTGCGCTTCAGGCAAGCCTGAAAGAAGGATCTGCCAGGCGATGTCGAGGTCATCGCTGGCGGCAACGGGGAAGTCCGGCAGGTTGGACAGGGTCATGTCGAGGCGCAAGATGACCGCATCCAGGTCATCCGCAAGGGATTCGGGAGCATCCGACTGGACTGTCGCAAGCACATCACGCGCCACTTGTACATCCTGCCTGGCTAACCCAAAATTGCTTTGATACATGAACAGGCGGGCACGGGAAAGCAATTCCATCGCCTTCAATACATCGATCTGGCGCTGCAATTCAAGAGTGGCGGCTTCGTTCTGCGCCTGCAGTTCAGATTGCATTTGCTCCAATGCAGCGAGTGACTGTGTGCGAGCGCCGATTTCCGTTTCGATGTCGCTCAGGCGCTGGTCCAGTTCGGTCAGCGATCCATCGTGTTGGTTCTGCACGCTTTCCATGGTTTCCAGCCTCGTTTGCAGGGCTGCCAATTCCTGCCCGCTCTGTTCCTGCCGGGACTGTAATTCCATCATCTGGGCAGTGTTTTGCTCCACGGGCCGAATGTATCTTTGATAGAGTAACGGCAGGACAATATACAATGCCACGCCGATAATACTCAAAGCGATCACTAAAAAAACAAGCCGCAAAAGAAACAGAAAGAAGCGGCCGACTCGCTCCCCAAACCTCGGACCGGAGGCGGCACGGGGAGGCAAATCGGTAGCTGGGAGTGGCGGTTCCGGTATTGTATTCACTTCTACTGGTGCATCCCCCGCAGGGGATGGGTCAGTCACTTTGACAATCCCCGCCTCGGGTTCGGAGGGTTCGGACTGTTTTGCTCGTTTTGCCATGCAAACCTCCAGGTGAGTATCTTGGTGATGAGGTTATTGTAAGCTATTTTAGGCTTCATTGGGA
>DATKED010000307.1:0-6385 GCA_035512375.1 Anaerolineales bacterium | reverse complement strand
GCATATCTCTGCAGCCGGAGAACTTCAATCTCCGTATTGCAAACATCACCCGGGGCGGGATCATTGCCTGTCGATTGGTAGACTTCGCCCATGAGATGCGGATCGCTCCAATCCTTGTGGTAAATGTAGCCAAGGGTATAGTAATCGTCGCGCGCTTTGTAACACCAGCCCTGCCCGTAGATGATCAGAGGTTCGGGCAATTGAGGTCTGTTCCAGGAAATCAGATAGCGAAGTTCTGGAGGGTAATAGCCCTGTCGGGCATGATATGCCTCAATTACCCGGACGACCGTTTCTGCGCGCCTCTCCGTCATCTGCCGCCGATCGATATGCGGAGCTTGAATTGCGAACACGATCAACAATCCCGGAAGAACCAGCATATAGAGAACGCCTGCAAGTTTTTGCCAGCCCGCCAGGGCCACGGTCAACATGATCCCGGTTGCGCCCGCGACGAAGAGGGGGATAATCACCCAGCCGTATCCAATCCCATCGACCGCGCTGTCCCAGAGGAGAAGCCAGTTAAGATTGTACAAACTCATGACCGGGAGCAGAACTGCCAGAACGAGCGCAATTACAATCGACCAGCCTGCCCGTCTGCGCTGGATCCGGGAATCCCAAACCATCCCGGGATCAACAGTATGCCATGCCTCGAATCGGCTTATGCCCGAAAAGAGGAGAAATGGGGCAATGAATATTCCAAGCAGAGGGAATGAGTATACGACCAGCGCCAGAGGTGCATCTATATCCGGCACGACGATTCCACCCCGAGTCGTCACGAGACTGTGGGTTGGTAAGAGGATTAATCCCTCCAGAGTGAGAAGCCCGACAATGATCCATGCCCAGACATATCCAAGACCGGCGTTGAACGTTCTCTTCATGGTCACCTTCCATGTCAGAACCCAGATATTTCATCCCCAGGATCGAGGATCGGCATTTTACTCCACAATTCGAGGGAAAGATATTAGAGAATGTAACGTCTGTACGAATGCAATTGTACGATCTAAATTCCAGAGGTAAGCAAATGGATGTCTTAAAATTAGCCGCCTTCTCCCATAACGGACAGGGCGGCAACCCTGCGGGCGTGGCGTTTTATGAGTCGATGCCCAGTGACGAGGAAATGCTGAGAATCGCCAAAGAGGTTGGGTATTCTGAAACTGCGTTTGCAGTGAAGCAGGGAAGTGACTGGAGAGTCCGTTATTTTGCGCCTGCGCGGGAGGTGGAATTCTGCGGGCATGCCACCATCGCACTTGGCGCGGTGTTGCGTGAGCGTTTTGGCGACGGCGAGTACAGATTGGTATTGAACCAGGGCGAGATCACGGCTCGCGCGGAAACCTCTACAGACCGGAAAATTCTGGCAACACTCCAATCCCCTGAGACATGGTCCCAGGAGGCGCCGAAGGAATATGTGGAAAAGATACTTGCGGCGTTTCAGTTGAAACAGGAGGATCTCGATCCTGCCTTCCCGATCCGGCTGGCGTTTGGTGGTGTGAGACACATAATCATCTTCGTCAACGATCGCAAGACACTGGCGGAGATGAGTTACCCTTTCGAGGAGGTAAAGACACTGATGGACGAACAAGGATTGACCACGATCAGCATCCTGTGGCGCGAGTCGGATGAATTATTTCATTCACGCAATCCCTTCGCTTCGGGCGGAGTGTATGAAGATCCCGCCACGGGCGCGGCTGCGGCGGCGCTGGCGGGTTATTTACGCGATATAGGCTGGAAGGGCAAAGGTGAGTTTGTGATCATGCAGGGTGAGGATATGGGCGCGCCGTGTCGTCTGGTGGTGAAGTTCGATCCCAAGCTCGGGGAGAGCGTCTCGGTCAGCGGCGAGACAAGATATATTTCCGATGAATAGGTAAGTTTGGAAGAAAGGCGCGATGGCTGAAGAAATTGTTGTATTCGATATCGATGGCACTCTGGCAGATGTCTCTGAGCGCCCACACCATCTAAATAAAAAACCTAAAGACCGGGTGTCTTTCTATAAAGGAATTCCTCAAGATAAGGCAATTCAGTCCATGGTGCGCTATGTAACATTCTCTATGCGTCAGGGATCAATATTCTTCTATACTCCGGGCGAAGCGAACAATATCGGCCAGCGACGGTCAAGTGGTTGACTCAGCAGGGAGTCAAATATCACGACTTGATACTTCGACTCGATAAGGATAAGCGCAGCGATGTGATCGTCAAGCGTGAGATGCTGGCATGCCTGGAACGCGCTACAATCTTATTTGTCGTGGAAGACCGTAGCGGAGTGGTCGAAATGTGGCGTTCGGAGGGTCTCGTTTGTTTACAATGTACGCCGGGTGAGTTCCAGTTGAACCAGCAAGTCGGGTTAAGATAAGCCCAGTGGCAACGTTACCACTGGGCTTCGAACTGATTTGACGGCGTGGCTCTATTTCGAGAGCTGACCTCTCACCGCGCCAGGAGGGAAATCTATATTGTGAACGTTGACATAGTATTCTTCAGGGTGCTGGATGATCTCAATGATCTGAGCACGATCTGCACTGGTACAGCCGCTGGCAAAGCCGTTTGCATCTGGTGCAGAAAGCCCCACAACCACAGGACCCGCCACACCAACAGGCGCCTCATGAATATGAGCGGCGGTCGCCGGAAGCGTAATATTAGCGACTTGAATTTCCCAGCATACCTGACCGGTGCCGGGATTAAGCGTTATGGTGGCTGTGCCACTGCCATCCAGGTCGCCGACGGGTACCTCAGCTGCGCCAGTAAGGGAAGTAGTGAACTTGCGGCCACCGTTTGCTGCAATACTGGCCAAAGCCAGCAGTGCCAGCACAATTGTGACGATCCGAAGATTAGTCTTTTTCATTTGTATTCACCTTTCGATTTGCAAATTTTCAGAAACGGATACAGCGACGAAGATGGACCAATTTGTTATGCATGCTGTAAGTTATGATCACCTCCTTTACAGGTCAGCCAGGACAATTGTTTGAGTTAATGCATTAACAGAATACTATGTCCGTATTGATTTTTCAACAGGTTGTAACATCATCTAATCCTATGTTAAGGAACTAGGACCGAAGACTAGCGCCGGAAGATTTCGTAAACTGTTCCTTGATCAAGAGACACAACGAACAGATTGCCGTTCGGACCTGTCTCGATGTCGGTGATGATACCGAAGTCTTGACCAATGAGCAGACTTTCACTCTCTGTCATTTCGTGAAAAGTGAGGTTGTCCGCGACACGGTCGTTCAGTCTCGGGTCGTCCACGCCAATCTTCATACGGTTGCCGGTGAGGTTGAAGACGAACAAAGGTCCGCCGAGCGGATCGGGGACTGAAAATCCTACAAATAAATCTCCGTGGAACTGTGGTCCTAATGCCCGGCTGTTCAAGAATCCTATAGCTGCCGGGGCTAAAACATGCTTCCAGCTAAACTCTGGATCACTGTAATTTGAACCCGGCAGGATGAACAAGCGAGAGCGTGCTTCATCAGTCGAGTCAGCAATTCGCTCAGGTCCCCAGCGAAATTGCTGCAAATTGGGAAAATCTTCATGGTGCAGGGAGGTAGTCTCGATTAACTTATATTCCGCAAGGCGTTCGAGCGGACCGATAACCTGAATCCAGCCGCTGTTCATGCCGGGCTCGACACGGTTCAACTCGTCAAAGGCATCTTCGCCGTTTTCCTGATCCCAGAGATTGCCCGAAAGTGGGTCAACTGCCATACCAAAACTGTTGCGAATCCCGTAGGCAAAAATCTTCTGAATGTTCGCGCCCACTTCGCCGCCCATTGCCGCACCGGCTGAGAAGAAGGGGTTGTCTGAAGGTGTGCTGCCATCGCTGTTGAGACGAAGAATCACACCCGAAAAGTGAGCATTATCCGGCTCCGGTCCCCCAAATTGATCGTCTGGAACGGTCGGCCCGAGACCTGTTTCCGTCGGTCCCGATGGAAGGTTTTGAAGTTGGCTGCGGCGACCTAAATCACCTACCATGATGTAGAGTTTTCCATCCAATCCAAACGTAATCACACCGCCGTCATGATTGCCGCGCGGTGGTTGAGCCTCATCGCCCTGACCAGGCGGCTCGGGTGCAGCATCGTTTTGAAAAGCCAGCAGCTTGATCAAGTTGAGGTCGAAGGTGAGATTTGTCCCATCCCAGATGAAGCGATCTACACGATTTCCGAGCAATGGCACAGCCAGCACATCTCCGCTATCCGCGCCAAGGTCTGGTGTATCGGCACACTCTTCCTGCGAAGGTATGAAGGGATCGTCCGGGTGTGGTGGAGCAATACAAGTCCAGAAGAGATATACAAAATGATTGGAGGCAAAGTTGGGATCGAGAGCGATCCCCAGCAGGCCGCGCTCTGAGAAGTTGTTGACCGCCAGATCCAGCGCGGTGTGATCGACTGATCCATCCAATACATGCCGGACTTTTCCGGTGTTCTTTTCCAATACGAAGAATTCGTTCGGGCCAAGAAATGCCAGACTCGTGGGAAGCTCCAGCCCACTGACAACCGGCCTCACATCCAAACGGGGATGCAGCATTACCGGACCTGCGGACTGCGCGGTGACGAAGCTGGTCGAAGTGACACTCATGAGAAGGGAGAGGGCGATAACAAACGCACCTGCTCTGATTATGAAACCTTTTCCAGTCATTTCAATTAACTCCTTTCCAAATTAAGACGAACTACAATTCGCTTGATTGAAAATCAAGGCGACTTGACCGCAGTCAAAATGTTACCAGGCGGGTTGGAATGGCTGTGAATTGGGCTGAATGTTTTCGAGATGAGAAGGCAAGCCTGGTATTTGATTGCCTACTGGTCGCTACC
The DNA here is from genome assembly GCA_035512375.1 of Anaerolineales bacterium. Taxonomy (GTDB): domain Bacteria; phylum Chloroflexota; class Anaerolineae; order Anaerolineales; family Villigracilaceae; genus Defluviilinea. The sequence continues at coordinate 1,598 of DATKED010000307.1, read as the reverse complement.
AGTTAAAGAGATCAAGCAGAAACTGTACTTGATGCAATAACGGTACAACTCAAGCTTATTAATATCTACGCATAATATAAGACCACAGATTTATCTGGATGGTAGGGATTTCCCTACCCTCAATGGTGAATATATTCATTTTCTTATAAAAGGAACTGAATATAATTTGCCTATCACCATGTTTGATATGACAAACTTGAAAATTCCTGGTTCATTGGTTTCAGTCCATTGGCTGGCAGAGAATCTCAACGCTAAAAATCCGGTTATTCTGGATGCCAGCATGTCGCCCGTTATGTCTGTAGATAACAACAAGGCATAGGCAGAGCAGGCTGAATATAAAGATCTTTCTGTTTATGATGGTTCGTGGAGCGAGGGGGATTGCCTTATTCGGGATTGCCCTAACAACGGAATAAATTACCGAAACTTCCCCATCACTTCTTCCACAAACAACGCATACGACTCGGGGTCATTCCCCGCGAAATCCAGACACAGATGATCTGCGCCGACGCGCTGATATTCACCCACAACATCCATTAACTGCGATGGTGTGCCGACGAGCGCCATCCACGATTCAACGCCTTTGGGAAGGAGCTGCGCGATCTTTGTCTTCAATGCCGACTCGTTCGACGCGCAGACGACCAGATCGTACGTCGTCTTCTCGATTGTGGATTCGTCGCGCCCGACTGCGTCGCAATGCTGTATGAGTGTTTCGCGCTGCTTCACAAATTCATCCGGTGGACCCCACAAGTTGCACGCGTCGCCCATCTCTGCGATCAGGCGCAGGGTGATCATCGGTCCCACGCCGCCGATCAGAATGGGCGGGTGAGGCTTTTGCAGCGGCTTGGGTTCGAGGATTGCATCCTCCGCGTGGAAATATTTTCCATGAAATGTACAGCGCGGCTCGGACCACAACGCGAGGATCAGTTGCAGCGCCTCCTTCATTTGCTCGAGGCGCGTCGATCCCTTTTCGATGAAGTCAAAACCGTACGCCCGATATTCCGGTTTGTAGCCTCCCGCGCCAAACCCGAAGTTCAACCTGCCGTTGCTGATGTGATCGAGGCTCGCCGCCATGCGCGCCAACAGTGCGGGATTGCGATACGCGACCGGGCTGACCATCGCCCCCAGGCGGATGCGGCCCGTCACCGCCGCCAGCGCAGGGAGGGCTGTCCACGCGTCGAGGAATGGTTCATCCTCCGATCCGTGCGCGGGCAGCTGGTAAAAGTGATCCATCACCCAGAACGAATCGAAGCCGTCGCGTTCTGCGCGCTGGATGTGGGCTTTTGTATCAACCCAGATGTCCCCTGTGCCGCCGGGGTATACAAAGGATGTGTTGCGGAGTCCGAATTTCATGATAATCCGGGCTCAGTATAAAGGAATTCATGCCTCCCGGCTCGTGCCAATCAGCCGAACTCTGAATCGAGCCAGGCAAGGTTTCACTTTCAAATTACCTCTTGAATTAACGTAACGGTTGTGCAATCACGAGCGAAAACGTGAAAAGCAACAAAAAACTGAACATTACCAACTGAATAAGGATGACGTACTCTTGAGCCATTTCAGGAAGCAGGAATGGACATGGCTCACGAACAAGAAACCCAACA
>DATKED010000306.1:0-6132 GCA_035512375.1 Anaerolineales bacterium | reverse complement strand
TGCTGGAGTAGATGAAGAGCGGGCGGGAGATTGGATACTCGCCAGATTCAGCTGTCTCGGCGGTGGGTGCAATGCCGTTGACAGAGAGCGGGGTCAATGTGCTGGCATTTTCCTCATAGTAGGCATAACCGAAGTAGCCGATGGCGTAGGGTGAACCCTGCACGCCCTGGACGAGGACATTGTCGTCTTCTGAGAATTGGGTGTTCTCGGATTCGAGGATGGCTGCCTCGCCAGCATCTGCATCATCGCCGAAACCAGGGGTCATGACGGCTTCGACGAAATAATCGAAGGTGCCGGAGTCGGTGCCGGGACTGAAGCGTTGGATGGGTTCAGCGGGCCACTCGGGGCGGACATCCGACCACAGAGTTGCAGTCGAGAAGATCTGCGCCAGTTCTGCAAGCGTGACATCGGTCACGAAGTCATTTTCCGCGCTGACCGTCACAGCCAGTGCGTCGATCCCGACCAGGAATTCTGTTACCGTGCGACCGATCCCGGCGCAGGATTCGATCTCGCTGTCTCTCATGGCGCGGGAGGCATTGGCGATGTCGGTTTCGCCGGCCACACAGAAGCGCTCGATGCCCGCACCGGAACCGATCGAATCGACCGTGAGGTTACCAGTGAAGCCTTCCTCCTCGAAGCGCTGTTTCATGCGCTCAGTCAGGGGGAAAACAGTGGAGGAACCCGCAGTCACAATATCACCCGAGACAGCATCAGGCGCATACATCGCCAGCGGGTCTTCCGCGGGCGCTTCCGTAGCCGGTGCTGTGGTGGATTCAGCTGGCGCCGTAGCGGGATCGACAGCAGGCGGAGCTTCCGTTGTAGTAGCCCCCCCGCAGGCAGAGAGCGCAAAGCTCATTGCAATAAGTACAAACATAAACGAACGAACAAATTTGGTCATTTCTACTTTTCTCCTTTGATTTTTTATACACTGTGATCTTATCAAGCGGCGTTTAAGAACAAAAGAAGAAACGGTTAACGTCTTGTTAAAGGTTTCTGACCCGCTACTGATAAAAAATGCCCGCCTTCGGTGAAAAGGCGGGCATTGTCTCCAACCGGAGACCACAAGGAGGAAAAATGATCAGGGTGATGGATTTTAGTCCCCACTATAAAAAGAGTCGTTGATCGGCAAATAGCCTTTCTCTTCATCATGTTTTCTCCCAACGAACACTGACATCCAGTACAACGATGTAAGAAGAAGACCTACGACAATATATGCACTCAGACATAACAGCAACATGTTGAACTCCTTATAAATTTTACTGATCTTGTTTCGCCAGAAAACGGCGTCGCTTTTGAGCCGTATCCACTCCGAAGACAATCACAAGGCTTGCAAGGAGCGTGCCAAGAAAAAGCGTTTCCACGTTAGCCTCCTTACTGCACACCCTGTGCTAGCCGGGTAAAAGCACTGCCGACATAGTTGGCAGCCCAGCTCCCCAGAATTTGCAGAGTATTCCATTCCTTCTGTTTCCGGATCCGGGTGGTCCGGCAATAAAGCGCGTCCAGTAGATCCTTTGCGGTATGACCATCGAACTCAGTGACACCCAGCCCGATGGCGCGTACCATGTGCGCATCACTGCTGCCTGTCTGAGCAATATTGAGATGTTCAGCAAGGATACGTGCATAATGATTGTTCATTTTGTCTATGGTGGTGGCGTTGTACGTCTCGATGCCAATCAACGTTTGTGCCACGTCCGGGCTACGGAGCGCCTTTAAGATCGAATAGGCGCTCAACCCTTGCATTCCCAGCCCGCCTGCCATGGGATGCGGCACGATGCAGAATCCGCCAAGATCTCCAATTTGTAGAATGGTCTCGACCAGTGACAGACCACGTTGGATTTTTTCGGTCACGTTTAATGCCAGCAGGTCGCCTTCAGCGGTGGTGATTTCAATGGCTGGGATCACTTCCAGCCCGTAATGGGGCGCGAGTTCCAGCGCCTGCAATGAACCGGCAATCTCATCATGATCGGTGATGGCGATCACATCCAGCCCGATTTGCCGGGCGCGTTGTAGGACCGCCTGTACAGTCGCAGTGCCGTCATAGCTGTAGATCGTATGTATGTGCAGATCAGCAAGTCCCATAGTTCTCCTTTTCGTATGACATGAGTGTAGCAGGGTGGGGTTAAGGACAAATCAAGATGGGTTTAAAGTTTCGTTAACAGTTTTCGTCACTCTTAAATGCACAAGAGCCTGGGAGGAGGACCAGGCTCTTGTGAGGAGGAGAAAAGAAATGTCTTTTTGATGGGTTCAGCACGGCTTCTTTATTTCTTCCTGCTGGCACAGGAAGGCACGCCGCTTCTGTCCCGCATCCGCAATGATGATCGTCAGCAAGGCGGTCACCGTTGCAATAAGAAACATTTCCATGCCCATAGGATAGCACGGAGGCGAAAATCCGTGCTTTACAGCAAGTTTGCCAACACCAAACAATTATGAAAACCTGAATCCTGGAAAGAAGACCGCAAAGCCAAGGGTTTAACAATCGTTAACAGGCCTTTCCAAGGGTGTTAATTATCCCGTGTTAAATTTGCTCTAGAGTACTCATATGGAAATCAATTATGCCTCGTAAAACCTTCGGCCAGGAAATGCATGAACTAAAAGACGAAGTCCTTCTGCTGAGCAGCATGGTGGAGCAGGCTGTCCTGAATTCTGTGGAAGCCCTCAAAAACAATGACCTGGAACAATCGCGTCAAACCCATGCCAATGACCTGGTGATCAACCGAAAACGCTTTGAGATCGAGTTCTCCATCATGGTACTGATCGCCACACAGCAGCCGATTGCTCACGATCTGCGATTGCTCACCGCCAGCCTGCACATTTGCACGGAACTGGAACGTATTGGCGATTATGCCAAGGGGATCGCGAACATCAATATCCGTTCACAGGGACTCAGCCTGCCTGACATGCTGAGGGATATCGATGACATGGCCGAAAAGGCTGTGGACATGCTGCACCGTGCAATGACGACCTTGGCTGAGGAGGATGCTCGTACGGCAAAATCCATTGTTCGGGAGGATAGCACGATCGACGAGTGTTATACTCGTCTATATTACAAGGCAGTCAACAACGTATTGGGCGATCCACGAAATGTGGAGCGGGCGAACTTCGTCATTTGGGCGGCTCATAACCTGGAACGGTTGGGCGGCCGAGTCAGTAATATTTGTGAACAGGTCATTTACATCGTCACCGGCGAGCACCCTGATCTGGAGTCCGTTTCGCAAAAACCCAGACTTCCGCAGCCTGAGTTATGAATGTTGAATATATCTGCTATTGATGTTGGTTCGAATGCGATGCGCATGGTGGTCGGCGAGGTGGACGATGCCTGGCAGGTGCGCACGATCGAGAATATTCGCTTGCCTGTGCGTCTGGGTCAGGATGTTTTTAGCAAGGGATATCTGGAGGAAAAGACCATCCAGCAGACAGAGGAAGCCTTTTTGCGTTTTAAGCAAATGGCTGAGAACTACAACGTTCATCAACTGCGGGCCGTCGCGACCAGCGCAGCCCGCGAGGCGACGAACAGTGATCTTCTGGTAGACCGGGTGTTTCGAACCAGCGGAATCGAAATTGAAATTATCAGTGGCGAAGAGGAGGCGCGCCTCATCCATCTGGCAGTCGCTCATATACTCAATCTAAAGAATAAACGCACCTTGTTGATCGATATTGGCGGGGGCAGCGTGGAGGTGACCATCTCTACCGGGCGAAACATCATTTCCACTGACAGTTACAACATGGGAACCGTGCGGCTGCTGGAAAAACTGAACGGCAGCAAGTCCAAACACCCATTGGGGAATCTGGTGCGTGAATATGCGGAAGCCGCGCGCTATCGTATCGAACAGGACATCGGGGAGGAGAAGGTCCAAATTTGTGCGGGAACAGGCGGTAATGTGGAGGAGATTGGGCGTCTCCGCCAAAAGCTCTTTAGAGCGGAAAGCGATCGCTTCATCACTCTGGAGGAACTTGAAAAATTGATTAACCGTCTCGAGCGCATGACCTATGAAGAACGGATGCGTAAGTTGAAGCTTCGTGCCGACCGCGCGGATGTGATCCTGCCTGCATCCATAGTTCTGCATTTGATCGCCAGCCAGGCGGGGGTTAAGCAGCTCATGATCCCCAATGTTGGTCTGAAGGATGGGATCCTGCTGGATATTACGGAAGACCTCTCGAAAAAACTGCGCCCGCGCCGCAGAGAACAGGCATGGGAATCCGCATTGCACATGGGACGCAAATATCAGTTCGATGAGAGACATGCGCGTCTCACGTCCAAACTGGCAGGACGTCTCTTCGAGCAATCCAGACCACTTCATGACCTGGATGACAGCAACCTGCTTCTGCTGGAGATCGGCGCGTTGCTGCATGATATTGGGCATTTCATCACTACAGCCGATCATGATAAGCATGGTTATTACCTGTTGAATGCCAATCCGCTGATCGGACTCAGCCAGCGCGAACGGAATATCGTCGCCAACCTGGTTCGCTACCACCGCAGGCAGTCCCCTTCCACGAATGATGAAAACTTTAAGTCCCTGCCTCAAAAGGATCGCCTGATTGTCATCAAGCTTTCCACGCTTTTGCGCTTGGCAGATTCGCTCGACATCAGCCACATGGAGCATGTGACCGATGTTACCTTGAAGGAGACAGGATCAGGTTGGAAGATGAAAGTCTCTGGAAAGAAAGATCAGATGCTCCTGAACTGGGCGTTCGACAAACGCAAATCACAATTCAGGGAAGTGTTCGGTGTAAACCTGGAAATGGATTGATACATGCCGATGACCGTCTCAGCAAAGAAAGAACGTTCTGACACGCTTCCTGTGAATCAGTTTCTGCTTGATGCGTTGGAGCAGCGCTGGAAAAACTACCGTACCGAGCTCAAACGCTGCCGCGCCGAATTTTCCAACGAAGCGGTTCATGACCTGCGGGTCGCCTCACGGCGCATGCTTGCCTTTGTTCGGCTCATGAATTCTATTTCTCCGCGCCCACGCCTGCAGAAATTGAACCGGGCTTTCAAGGATCAACTGGATGAATTCGATGATCTGCGCGATACGCAGGTGATCCTTGCTGAGATTTCTGAAACGCTGCAGAAACTGCCTCAACTCCAGGAATTTCAAGGTCATCTGCAAAGCATGGAAAAAAAACTTCTAAAAGCTCTTCGAAAAAAATTACGGGTGATCGGTCTCTTCGATGTCTCCAAACGCATGCGCCGCTTGCGCGAATCATTGAAAACGGAAACCAGCGGCGATCTTGTCTTGCAGACCTTGCAGGCAGTAGATGATGCTTTTCTCATCACCAGACAACGCCGGAATTGGGTCAACCCCGCACAGGCGGCCAGTATCCATCGCGTGCGTATTGCCTTTAAAACGTTTCGTTATATGGTGGAGATTGTTCACCCTGTATTGCGTGACTTCCCGTTGGAGAATCTAAAGGGTATGCACGATTATCAGTCGCTCATGGGTGAGATACAGGATGTGGAAGTGATCCTGCAGGCGCTTGCCAATGCCCCTGTAAATGTCTCTTCCTTCGACCCCGAGCCGGTGCGCCGTTACTATCAGCGCTGCCATGCCAACGCCATTGCGGCTTATCTTGAACGTATGAATCAACTGGATGCCTTTTGGCGTCCTGCGCCAGATCAACCATTCCCCTGGGAGAAATAACATGAACCTCTATATTATCCGCCATGCCATTGCTGTCGATGAAGCGACCTCCGATTACGCGTCGGATAGTGAGCGCCCACTCACTGACAAGGGACGCAAGAAAATGCGTCAGATCGCCAGGGCCCTGCGCCATTTGGGTGTGAAATTTGATGTCATTCTTTCCAGCCCCTACGTCCGCGCTTGCGAGACCGCCGAAATCCTGGCAAATGTGTTCAAGATGAAGAACAAGATTGTCTTCAGTGACAACCTGATCCCGCTGGGGAACCCCGAACTTTTGATCGGCGAGATCAATGAAAAACATTCGGTGGACAGCCTGGCAATTGTGGGTCACGAGCCGCATTTAAGTGCTTTGATAGGTCTGCTGACATCGGACAACTCGAAAATTGAAATCACTCTCAAGAAGGGCGGCGTCTGCCATCTCTCGGCAGATGACCTGCACCATCAGGATCACCGCGCGATCCTGGAATGGCTGCTCACCCCTGGTATCATG
>DATKED010000305.1:0-6818 GCA_035512375.1 Anaerolineales bacterium | reverse complement strand
CGATCGAGCCATCCCCGCCTGCCACAATGATCGGCGAAAAATTTTCATGCACAGCCTTTTCTGCGATCTCAACGATTTGTCCCTTCTTCTGGGACGCAACTAAATCAAAGTCCACACCTACGGCTTTAAGAGCAGACTCGGCTTCGGGCCAGCGCTTCTGTGAATTCCAACGGTTTGAATAGGGATTCAAAATAACTTTGGCAGTCATCGACCCTCCACCAAATGGGTGGAGTCAATTTTACCCCGTAGATTCCATTCCTTGAACTGCGAAAGCAAAACTGCAATGAAGATGAGAACACAACCAAGGATTTGAACTGGACCAAGTCTTTCATTCAGTAACCACCATCCTGAAAGCACCGCAAAGACAGATTCGAGACTGAGGATCAACGCGGCATCGGCGGGCGGTGTGTGTCTCTGCGCCCAGATCTGAAGCGTGTAACATAGCCCGAGCGAGAATAAGGCAGTGTATGCAACTGCGCCCAGCAACGGTAGATTTAATGGCATGGATTTTTCTGCAAAGATCCCTACTGCCAAACTGAGTAAACCGCAGACAATAAGCTGCCCGATAGAGAATGACATAGACTCAAATCTTGAAGCATATTTGCCCAGCACAATAACATGAAACGTCCAGAACAACGCACCGGCAAGTTCGAGGGCGTCTCCCGCGCGGACCTCGAACCTGCCGCCCGTTGAGAGGAAGAATGCACCCACTCCAGCCAGCACCACCGCGACAATGGAGATCCAATGCACCTTTTCACGCCAGACAAGGAACAGCACGACAGGTACTAAGACAACATACAGGCTGGTAATGAATCCAGCATTGCCGGCGGTCGTGTACACTACACCCAATTGTTGCAATGCACTGCCGAGGAACAACAGAAATCCTGCAACGAACATCCATTGATATTGTTCGCGCGGGTAGGTCAGGCTTAGAACCGGACCGGTCGGACTGGCAACCCGACCTGCTCGCATTGCAAACGGCAAAACGACAACCGCAGCCAGCAAATAGCGTGCACCGTTGAACAGGTACACACTCCCCATCTGCCCTGCAACGCGTTGCGCGACAAATGCCGAACCCCAGATGATCGAAACCAGGAGGAGAGTTAAGTCTGCTTTAACACGCATGTTGTTGAGAATTGAGTTGTATGTTCCAGGTGATAAAATTGCTGTAACTTACCCGATTGCCATTCCAGAATTCGTTCAATGATAGCATAGGATTAGATGTATAACCCTGAGGAGATTCAAGCCCAAAAAGATGAATTACGAAAGGCGGTTTTGAATGCGCGTCCATTCAAACCGCTCTATGTCAAAATGAAAGTTTTTTATGGGTGCAATCTCAAATGCGAAATGTGCAACCACTGGCGCGACACGCGCGAACCGCCCATTTCATCCGGGCGCTTTAAAGAAGTTCTGAATGAATTGGCAGAACTGGGCACAAAAAAGATCCACATCTCCGGGGGTGAACCAATGCTGAGACCACAAATCCCGGAAATCGTCGAACAGGCAGCGGCACTTGGCATCAAAGTGACGATGACGACAAACGGGACGCTGATCGATAAAGTCAAAGCGAAGCGACTCGTCGAAGGCGGGTTGCGCGGCGTAAATATATCCATCGATTCCCCAATCCGTAAAATGCATGAAAAAATACGTGGCGTGGAAGGCGCGTTCAAAGCGACAACCAAAGCGGTTGAACTTTTCCGACGCTACAAGCATAAAGGTAAACTGACCATCCGCATCAACACGGTGGTCAGCCGTACAAATTATCAGACGCTGGAAACGCTTCCTGATGTGGCGCACGAACTCGGCGCAGACGGAATTAACTTAATTCCTGTGGATGACCATTGTGGCGAAATCCTGTCCATGCGGAAAAAGGACATTGCACTCTTCAATAATGAGATCGCGCCGAAGATCGCGCAGCGCGCCCTGGAATTGGGACTGATCGTCTCGGATGAAGATGCATTCCCATTCGGGCGGACCGACTCCGAGGTCCGCCTGGGACGCGCCGGAAGATACGCGTTCGGCTACTATGATAAACATCCATGCTACGCGCCATGGACACATAGCCTGATTGATTTCAATGGCAATGTGTATATCTGCTGCATGACACGTGAGCGCATCGCGCCGCTTGGCAACCTCAAAACTCAATCCTTTACAGAGATTTGGGAAAGCGCGGCATATCGTCAGATCCGACTAAAGATGCATCCGCCTGCATTGACAGCCTGCCGGCGGTGTGATGATTTTATTGAACAGAATAAAAATATTTGGGAAATGATCGGGCCGTATTAAGCGGAGTCAACATTTCCTGACTCTAAAAACGCAACGACAGGAGCCGTGGACTCCGGGTTTAGCTCAAATCAGAAAACATATCCCCGCTGTCATCATCATCCCACATGCTGGCGCGCTGGAACGTATCAAGTTCAGCAGCTGTAAAGGCAGCAGCGGCAATTGGCAACGCAATGGGCTGGTCAAGTCCCTGCTGGCAGGCAAGACACACAAGTCCTTCACGAGTCTGGTTTGTATGCTCGTCGCAATAGCCCCGCCCGCATTTTACACAGGTCCCTAGAGCTGGGTGTTCACAACGATGTGGTACGAGATACCCGATAATCATTTCGCATTGTTCAGCCATGTTCACCTTGACATAAAATAAGTGTTATGAAAATTGCATTCCTCACTGAAAAGTATACACCGGACATCGGCGGGCTGGCAATCTCAGCAGAGCGACTCGCGCGTTTGCTCTCCTCTTCTGGACAATCTGCGCGCGTATTCGCGCCGACTATGAACCTGCCAGCCTCCGAACAACGGACTCTCCTCTCACACGGGGTCAGCGTTACGCGGTTCGGCGCGCACAGGCGTGTGGACGATACACTCGTTGATTGGTTCGAACTCCTTGTAGAAGAACACAAGCGCGAGCCATTCGATGCGATCCATGCTTATTTCCTGACTCAAGCAGGGTTTGTTGCGTCGTACACCGGAAACTATATCAATGTGCCCAGTGTTGTCAGCGCACGCGGTAATGACCTGGAGCGCGCCATCTTTGACCCCTTGCGCGCCGCGCATGTTTTTTATGCATTACAGTATGCGAGCGCAGTCACTACAAATGCAAATGAATTAGCGAAGAAGGCAAGCGCATTAAGGCCAGGGTTGGAAGTAAGGGTGATTCCAAATGGAATTAATACAGAGCATTTCAAGGCTCTACCCCGCAACACTGCATTAGCTGAATCGTTAAATTTGATTAATAAAGGAAAGATGGATGAAGCACCGCGCGTGATCGGGTTCACAGGCGAGTTGAGAGAGAAAAAAGGATTGCGCTTGCTCCTGAGCGCCTACGCGCAGGTCAACAAAAAGAATCCATCAATATTGCTCATCGTTGGTGACGTTCGTGCAGGCGAAGACAGGAAAATCTTTGAAGAGTTCAAACTTTCAAACCCTGAGGTACAGATCGTTGTGACCGGTTTTGTTTCTCCCAACGACCTCCCTGCCTATTATTCATTGATGGACGTCTTCGTCCAGCCATCTCTGCGCGATGGATTGCCGAACGCACTGCTCGAAGCGATGGCTTGTGAAAAAGCAGTTGTCGCCACACCGGTCGGCGGGATCGTGGATGCAGTCACCGATTGTGAAAACGGGAAACTTGTCTCTACAAATAACGCCGATAAACTGGCAAACGCGATCAATGAACTATTGATGAATGAAAACCTGCGAATGAAATTAGGCCGCGCAGCATGTCAGACAATCAAGAATAAATTCACGCTACAAGCAGAATTGGATGGAAATCTTGCTCTATATCGTCAGTTGGGAATTAAGACGTAACACTCTCTAATTCCGTGTTAATTTTAGCGTATCCAAAAGAGGTATACTATCAAATCAAATTACAGGAGATAAATGAATAATCCTTTTGATTCGACCGGCAAGGTAAAAGCCTCTCTGAATTCACAAAAATATATCGCATCAGACGAGATTGCGACGATCGTCTTTCTCTCCCAGAAGCTGGGTAAGCCACTGCTTACCGAAGGTCCGGCGGGCGTTGGTAAGACCGAACTTGCAAAAGCCATCGCTGGCGCGACCGGCCGCGAACTGATCCGCTTGCAGTGTTATGAAGGATTGGATGAGTCAAAAGCATTATACGAGTGGGAATATTCCAAGCAGTTGCTTTACACCCAATTACTTCGCGACAAATTGAACGACACACTGGGAAAAGCAGATTCATTAGCTGAAGCTGCAGACAAATTGGCCCAGGAGGAGGATGTCTTTTTCTCGAGCCGCTTCCTGCTCCAAAGACCATTACTGAAAGCCATTTTGTGCGATCAGCCTACTGTTTTGTTGATCGATGAAATTGATCGTGCAGATGCAGAGTTCGAAGCCTTCCTGCTCGAGGTATTAAGTGATTTCCAGGTATCTGTTCCCGAGCTAGGGACTCTGACCGCAAAACACAAACCATTTGTGGTTCTTACTTCTAATAATACACGTGAATTATCCGAAGCGCTGAAACGACGCTGTCTGTATCTGTTCATTGACTATCCCACTCTTCAGGAAGAGCTTGCGGTTGTACGCTTGAAAGTCCCGGATTTGAGTCCGAAGCTTGCACAGCAAGCCGTGGAGTTCGTCCAGAAATTGCGCAATACCGAGATGCGGAAGTCGCCCTCCATCAGCGAAACACTGGACTGGGCAAATGCGCTTGTTGCTCTCAACGCAAAGAGCCTGGATAAGCAAACCTTGGAAGATACATTGTCGGTTTTAGTTAAGCACGAGGCTGATCTGCAAAAGGCGAAGAGGCAGTTGATCGCGCCTCCCCCGGGAAGAGGCAAGCCGGATGACTTTGGAAGATTTTCTGGAAACTGATATTTGAAAGAGAAAAAAAAGTATAACCTCAAAGGACGCAAAGGTCACTAAAGATTAAGGCAAAAGGATTTAACCGTGAAGAACATCCTATTAAGTTTCGCACTCTTCGCGGATTTGGCGGTTCAAAAAGAGGAATGTGATTTATGGAATCCCGCATCTTACAGTTAATTGCTGCATTGCGCGCGAGCGGGGTACGCGTGTCACTGGCGGAGAGTGCGGAGGCCTTCTCGGCAGTGGACCTGATGGGGATACAACACCGCGAGCATTTCCGTTTGTCGCTGCGCACGACACTGATCAAAGACTCCCGTGACCTTCCCGTATTTGACAAATTATTCCCTCTGTTCTTTGGTAACGGACAACCGCCAATGATGGGCGGCAACCCAGCTGACGATATGACTCCGGAAGAGGCGCAAATGCTTGCGGATGCGCTGCGCGAATTCGCGCAGAGTCTACGTCAGCGGATGCAGCGCCTGATGAGCGGCGAGCAATTGTCCAAACAGGAATTGGAAACGCTGGCTCAAATGGTGGGGCTAAATCAAACCGATGATCTCCGTTATCAGGAGTGGATGGCGCAGCGGATGATGCGCGCGCTGGCATTCCCGGAAGTCCGCGAGGCGCTGCGTGAGTTAATGGAACAACTCCAGCAAATGGGCATGAGCAAGGAGCGCATCGAGCAAATGCGTGAAATGATCCAGCAGAATATGCAGGGACTGGAACAGCAGATCAAACAGTTTGCCGGGGAACGCATCGCCGAGAACTTGAGCGAGCAGCCGCCTTCTGAAAACATGGATAACTTGATGAACCGTCCCTTCCAAGCCCTCGCGGATGATGAGAAAAAAATCCTGCAACGCGAAGTGAAGCGACTCGCTGCCATGCTGCGTACCCGCATCGCGTTGCGCCAAAAGCGTGCCAAGAGCGGGCAACTTGACCCCAAGACGACGATACGCGCCAACCTGAAATATCACGGCGTCCCCATGGAAATCAAATACCGTGACCGAACACGGAAACCAAAGATCGTGGTGATTTGCGATGTAAGCACATCCATGCGGTTTTGCTCCGAGTTAATGTTAAGTTTTCTGTTCGCATTGCAGGGACAAATACGCAAGACGCATGCCTTCGCGTTCATCGACCATCTCGAATCAATTTCGGATGATTTCACCGGCTCCGACGCGGACGAAGCGGTTGCTTCCGTTTTGTGGCGTATGCCCAGCGGACATTACAACACCGACCTCGGCTGGTCACTTAACGACTTTAACAATGAATTTCTGGATACGCTCAACGGGCAGACGACTCTAATCATCGTCGGCGACGGACGCAACAACTACAACGACCCACGCCTCGACATTTTCTCGTTGATGACCCGCCGCGCCGCGCGGACCATCTGGCTGAATCCTGAACCGCCGATCATGTGGCATGGCGACAGCGACATGGCGAGGTATGCACCTCTCTGCGATAATGTACTGAAAGTGGGAAATTTGCGGGAGCTCGTCGGCGCAGTGGATCAATTGCTTTCCGCATAAACAGACCCTCTCAAAAGTCTTACGTAATTCAGGCTTCCAGCGTGCCGGCTATTGAACCGGCGGTTTACAAACCTGCCCGAGAGAACACTTCTACAGGAGGCACAACAAAGCTTTTGCGTTTAAACGCCTGAAGGTTTGCGCGACAGTTGTAATCAAACCGCAAAGTCATTTCGCTTATAATATCGCAGCACATGCTTGTAAAAAGCGATATTTCACATAACAGAGATCATCAAAACATAATGGAAAATCCGAAAATCAGGGTCATGGTTGTAGAGGATGACGAAGCCGCTTCATTGTTCATTTCCGAGGTCCTCGAAATGGAGGGTTACGAAGCGATTGTGGTAAACGATAGTTCCAAGGCGATGGAGATTGCGAGTTCGACCCTTCCCCAGGTCTTTCTCCTGGATCTGATGATGCCTCCCCCCGACGGTTTTAAACTATGCAGGATGTTACGGACCG
>DATKED010000304.1:0-13855 GCA_035512375.1 Anaerolineales bacterium | reverse complement strand
CCTCATCTCGATTCAGTAATAGCTGCCGTTTTTTATTATTCTTTTCGTTTGTTGTCCTTACACTAAGAATTGTTTGCGCTTCTATTATCCCTTTTTCACTTAGTCTATAAACTCTGTTCCTCAACGACATGATGAGGCGTTTTGTTTTTAAGCTATAAAGTCTTTTATTTATGATCGACGCATCTGGGAATTCTGCGTGCCTAGGCAAACTGAAATCTTGAGGAAAATCCTGCCATGTTTGTAAAACGATATCTTCAAATGGCACCCTTTCTGTAGTTCCCCTACTCACTTTGTATAAAGAAATGGCTTTGGTGCATAAATCGAGAGACAGGCGCAATCCGTCGATCTGGGAGCAAGAATTACGCCACCAGATAACTTTCCGGCATCCCCAGATGGGTCATGCGGTTGAGTGCCAGACAACGAATGAGAGCCTGGGTGGTCTGGGTTTCCAGCAGACGAGCAGAAAGCGTGTCTCCGAAGATGGTTTTCAGTCGGAACATAATCGTTTCAGCTAAAGAGCGAATATGATAACCGGAATCTTGCTTCCATTGTTGTCGTCCATGCTTGCGAATGTAACGCAAGTTTTCATCGCGCTTAAGACGTTCCTTCTTCGAGTTGGCATGCTGCCAGATGTGTGCATTTTTGCGAGGCGGGATCAAAATCTTGACCTCCGGCGAGTGTTCATTGAGCGCATCATAAACTTTGCGTTTGTCGTACGCTCCATCGGCTGCACAGGAAAGCAGGGTTTGTTCAATTTGTGCCAACATCTCCTTCACAACAGCATCGTCACTGGTGCTGTTCCCGGTCAGCACCGCCACCTGGATCTCGCCGCTGTCAGGATTGGCACCCACATGCAGTTTGCGCCACGTCCGATGCTTGGAATACCCGTGCTTGCGAACCTTCCACTCGCCTTCACCATAGACTTTCAAGCCCGTGCTGTCCAACACCAGATGCAAACTCTCGCTGGTTTTCCTGGGCAACCTGACATGAAACGTTTTGCCGCGTTTCGACAGGGTCGTGTGATCCGGTATCGGCAAATGCAGGTGCAGCATTCCAAACACCGAACGCACGAACCCTTCCACACCACGATTACTCAGGTGAAACACTTCTTTGATCGTCAACATGATCTCAATCGCCTTGTCACTGTAATCAAACTGGCTGCCACGTTGCTTTTCACCTGTGTACAACCATATCCGTTCGAAATCTTCCGTCAGCCAGAAGCTGATCGAACCTCGTTGCACCAGAGCTTTTTCATATTCCGGCCAATTTCGGACACGATATAATGTCTTTGGGCGTGAGGATGGCTTTGTGAGTTTAGGCATAAACCCAAAGTTACTCCCTCACGCCTCTTTTGTCGACCTTTTCATGCACCAATGCCTAAAGAAATCAATACTTTATCTTCATCGCTCAGTTCTTCACGGCTTACAGTTTTCGAACCTATCATTGGATTTCTGCCTCAATAACATTTAGATTAGTTTGGTTTAGCCATTGCCCAAACCTTTGTATGAGATGTCTGTTGACATCTGAGATCGTATTAGAAATCTAACTATAAATTACCTGGATCTATTGTCAAGACGATTTATCGTTAGGAGGGTTACAATACATCTATTCAATGCTACTATTGATGAGGGAATGCGATCTAAAAGAGAAAAATACCATTGCCGAGAGGGAGTTATCCACTCAACTGCCATTTTGATGATTGACTGCAGAACAAGTGGAATTAAGAATACCGCAAAAACCTATAATTAGGACAAGCTACTCCGAAGATTGTCAGTTGACTGTAAGGCCATCTGTACCATTAACATGACGCCAAAGTCAGAGATTAGTACCAGTTTGACAGCTTTCAAATTCATTACAACCCGTTTCCGCCCGATAAAAGCGGTGACTGTCACTTATATCAGCTGCGCGTCCCGGATTACGCGCTCCCAAAGTGACAGTCACCGCTATCACATTCATTAAAGGGTGCGGCTCGGACCACGTTAGCCCGAGCCGCAGAGTCCATGCCCGTCAAATTCAACGTTTTTTAGTATATCCGGATTTATAGGGAAAAGACTTTATAGGTGCCTTACGTGAGGGTCGGGGTTGCTGCGCAGCAATCCTATGGCCCCCCAAATACAACCATCTAGAGTTTGACATGTTAGAGTTCTGTTGAATCGAAGGCGCTGGGGCAACCAGATACAAGTGTGTGTGATACAATGAGACAAGATAAGTCAATCAGACACTGTTGCTGGTACAGTTTACCCTTGTGGGCCCTCTGCATCATTTGCAGTCGGCCCTTTTTAGTTAATAAAGGGCGGCTCTGCCCAGACTGTTCGACCAGCCACAGCGGGGATCACTCTATTCTGACTTAATCGCCCATTTTCGTGCGTCTCTACGAGACGCACACCAATCAATTCAGGAGAATTAACCATGTTATCAGAGACCAACAAAACCGTGTCACGCCGCTTTTACAACGAAGTCTGGAATAATGGGGATCTGGCTGTGCTAGACGAGATTATCACGAAGGAACACGTAAACAACGGACCAGGCACTTTCCCCGGTCTTCCGAATGGCCCGGAGGGCAGCAAACAATTGGTCACAGCCTACCGCAATGCCTTCCCCGACGTTCACTTCACGATCGATGACGAAATCGCCGAAGGGGATAAGGTCGTGACACGCTGGACAGCACACGGCACGCATCAGGGCGAACTGGCAGGCATCCCGGCGACCGGTAAGTCGTCGACCGTCACCGGAATCACTGTAAACCGATTTGTAGATGGAAAGGTTGCCGAGAGTTGGGGCATCTTTGACCAATTCGGCATGATGCAACAACTGGGCGTCATACCGACGCCAGAGCTGGCAGGCAAGTAATCAGATTTAGCCTGTCTATGATCCCGGATCCGCTTTCCTAAGCAGGCTGCGAATGATCACATCCCTCTCATCTCAAGAGAGGGATGTTTGCTTTCCATGGTGAGGTCATCACCAACGATCATTCCACTCTCTAGAGAGCCGCTATTTACTTGAGCGACGTTGATCGTCCCTCCCACTTGCTACGCTCGTGATTTGCTCACCTGCCTTGCGCCTTACATGAGGATCGGGCTGATTGCGCAGCAGTCCTGTAGACCAGGACCTGTTCCCGCCCTATAAAAAAGGGAGCACATAGACCTCCGAGGTCTGCATGGCACAGGCGCAGCGGCAGGCAGGTGAGCAGCCTGTCCGGCACACGCGCAAGCGGGCAAAGACCTCGGAGGTCTCATGAAAGGATACGGCCCGGATCGCATCGAAGAATGTCCGGGCACAAACCGGCCGTAGGTCTCCGAACGACCTCCCCGGCGGCGTACTGCGTCATGCCAGAGGCGTGCCGGGGGCTACAAGTGACACAGCCCACGTCGAGCGTTGAGCCATATTTCTACGCCCAGCCTAGTAACTGTATCCCTAAATATAAGAACCCGGCGATCAGGCCGACTCCTGCCAATCCAAGTATGAAAAACGCGGGGCAACAGCAGCACCCCCGTCTGTCCCTGCGCGGACGTGCAGAACGCATCCTGGATCTTGCGCTTCTCCCTACTCCTCGAAGCAGGCGGCCCCAGTTGCGCCCTACACCCCGGTGTCTTCCGAATGGATGTAGAAACCCTTTGTCCGTAAATCTTATACAACCCATCGTTGCTCTCCTTTACTTCTAACAGAGTGATGTGCACTGCGAAAGTAGTCTTCGCCCGGCAGTGATGCTCCTTGAGCCAACATCACCGCTGTACGCTCCTATAAGAATATAACGACGGATCAGATTCTTTGCTCCGGTCCCATCCTCGTAGGATGGCACTTCGGGCTGATTTATAAGGTGACAATCACCTTTCTCACTTTCATTTGGGTCGGGATTATCCGTTCGCTTGTGCGCGACGATGACGGAAAACCACTTTATACCGTCGGTGTAGTGCTAGACATCACTCACCGAAAGGCAGTCCAGGAAATCCTTCGGAAAAGTGAGGACGCACTTCAGCAAAAAAAATATCGAACTCGAAAAGCGCGCGCAGGAAGATGCCATAGACATGAAAGCCGCTACTCTGGCATTAGTGGAAAGTCAGAAGAGCCTGGAGCTCCTGTCTCAGCGACTCTTCGATGTACAGGAAGCCGAACGCCGTATTGTCGCGCGTGAACTGCACGATGGTGTTACTCAAAGCCTGGCGGCTTTGAAAATGAACCTGGTGATCATCAGCTATGAGCTTTTGGCTACTCCTAAGGAGGAAACCAACGCGCGACTGACCGACTCGATACATCTGGCAGCCGAAGTGATTGATTTGGTACGCAGTGTGATGACGGATTTGCGCCCATCCGGGATCGATGATTATGGTCTGGAATCAGCTCTCAGCTCGCTCATCGGGCAGTTACGTTCTCGCCATAACCTCAACGTTGGATTTGAAAATAACCATCTAGCTATCTCCCGTTTGGATCCTAATCTAGAATTAGCCTTGTTGCGGATCGCGCAGGAGGCATTGTTCAACATTGCCAAACATGCGAACACCAAAGAAGCTACCCTCATTCTCCGGCAGGAGGAGGATGCGATCTATCTAGCGATTGAGGATAAAGGCGCTGGTATCAAAGCTTTAGAAAGCGCAAGGCATTCCGGCAGTCATGGCATGACGATTATGCGAGAGCGGGCGGAAGCGTTTGGCGGGAATTTCAATGTCACATCCGTTCCCGGACAAGGGACAAAAATCGAGGTGCGGGTTCCCGTTGATGCAGATCATCAAAACCAGGCTAAATAAAACGTATAGATGACTCCCCTACTATGGCTTATTGAATAAGTAGTTTATACTCTTTTTCAGGGTGGTATCAGAGCAAAAACCTAGTTAGTGGAGTTCTTAGTAATGATAAATGTCCTTGTTGTGGACGATAATGGACCTATTAGGAAAAGTTTACGCAGCCTTCTTGCAACAGCAGAGGATATAAAGCTTATAGCTATGGCAACCAATGGCGTCGAGGCCGTTGAGAAAGCGCATTCACTCAGCCCTGATGTAGCCGTCATGGATATTTCCATGCCACTTATGGACGGCATTGAAGCGACTGAGCATATCCGTGAATGTTGTCGACTTACCCGTGTAATTATATTTTCGAGTTTCAAGGATCCAGAACATGTCAGGCGCGCTTTAGAAGTGGGTGCTAAAGGTTATGTGCTGAAAGATGAAGCAGCGAGTGACCTTTTAGAAGGAATTCGTACGATCCACCTGGGAAAGCACTATTTTAGTCAGAAGATCACTGAGATTGCAGAAAAGTTTTTGCCAGAAATTTCTCCCAATGAATACAATCCGCCATTGGTAGCATCACTTTAGGTACATTCCAATTCCATAATACTTCATGCTGTAAGGTAGTTGTGCCTTTGTCGTTCCTCTTTTGCAGGTTTCGCAATCCACTCCCGACCAACCTGAAAAGTGTTCCATTGCGTTTTCTGCTGCTGGGTACGATTTTTGTGTCTGCTAAATTCATTACAGCCCGTTTCCGCCTTATGAAAAAGGTGACTGTCACTTATATCAGTTGCGCGTCCCCGATTACGCGCTCCCAAAGTGACAGTCACCTTTTAGTCCGAAAGCCGTTCGGCGAGCCCGGGCTTGGCCGCGTAACGGACGATGATCTGCGGGGAACACAGTCGTGGGAAGGATTTCCTACCTAGCCCCCACCCACCCATTAATGGGTGTCCCCCAAATCCGGAATGGAGATATTGAATAAATATCCTGATCCTTCCTTTCGGATTTGGGGGACTGCGCAGCGTACCCGAACGGAGTGAGCGGTAGGTGCCCGTAGGGCGGAGGGGGCATGCTAGAATTGGAAATACTTATGCCGCCAAAAGTTTCCACACCAAAGATGATGCGTCGCGCGGGAGAACTGCGACAAAATCAAACCGAAGCAGAAGCAAAGCTTTGGTCGCGTTTGCGCGCACATCGCATGGCAGGCGTTCAATTTCGACGCCAGCATGCGATCGGCAATTACATTGTTGATTTCTGTTCACCTCGCAGAAAATTGATCATTGAACTGGATGGAAGCCAACACCTCGATCAAGCTGACTACGATGTGGAAAGAACCAAACATCTGGAAGCAAAGGGATACCGCGTTCTTCGGTTCTGGAATTATGATGTTATGAACAATATTGATGCCGTCCTAAATACCATTTGGAATGAGTTAAACTCGGTTTTGCCCCCACCGCCTTCGGCACCTCCCCCAAATCCGGAATGAAAAGTTGGAATAATTATCCAAAATTCTTCTTTCGGATTTGGGGGAGGACGGGAGGGGGCTCCGAGAGCTGTTTGGCAAGCCCGGGTTTGGTTGCGTAACGCACCACGACCTGCGGCGTCTTGTGCCATGCGGCGCAGGCTTGCAAAGCGGATTTGACCTCAGCGACCAGGGCATCGTCGACGACCACGCCGGGTTCGAGGTGCAGCGCCCTCACCTCAAAAATGCCATCCTTGCGGTGGGCTTTGGGATCGATGCGACCGATCAGCGCATTGTTGTACAGGATCGGCAGGGTGAAGTAGCCATATTTGCGTTTGGGTGCGGGCGTATAGACCTCGATCTTGTAGTCGAAGTGGAACAGGTCCAGGGCGCGCTTGCGGTCCCACACGAGCGGGTCGAACGGCGAAAGAAATGTCGTTTTCGAGCGTGGGATCTCGCCCTTCGCCGCGGCTTCTACCTGTTTGCGGTCCCCGGGATGGATGTAGCCAGGCGCGTCCCAGCCTTCGACCTCGACGGGCATCAGGCGGTCCTGCTGCGCCAGCCGTATTAAGGCGGCTCTGGTATCGGTCTTGCTCAGGCGGAAATAATCGGCGATCCATTCTGCCTTCGTCACGCCCAGTGCCTGGATGGTGTTGAGGACGAATTGTTCATGAGCCTCGGCGGGGGCTATAGCGGGCAGCTCCTCGACATCGGCGAGCACCCGCTCGCGCAGGTCATATATCCGCTGGAAGTTGTGGCGCTTGCGGACCATCAATTCGCCGGCATAGAACAGATACTCCAGCGCGACCTTCTCATCCTTCCAGTTGAACCAGTTGGTCTTCTGCCCGTCGGTGCGCTCAAAATCGGACGAGCGAGTCTCCCCATGGGCGCGGACGTGGTCCAGCACGGTTTCGGCGACGGCGGAATTCTCATCCAGCCACTTGCGGGCGCGCCCTCCCAGCCAACTATCGTAGAGGTGACGATAGAGTGGATAGTCTTCGATCGGCAGGAAGCAAGCCGCGTGTGACCAGTACTCGAACAACGCGCCTTCGGTCAACAGATCTTCCAGCCAGCGCGGGTTATAGTCACCGAGCCGGCTCCACAACACCAGATACGGGCTGCGGGCGATGACATTAATGGTATCGATCTGCAAAATGTGCATCTGGCGGATGATCGAGCGGACAGCTTTTTTGGTGGGGCGCGGCTGTGGGCGATCGTGCAAGCCCTGCGCGGCGATCATCAGTCCGCGCACGGCATCCAGCGAGAGGGGTTTCATCGGCATCTCTTTATGGATAAGGTACGAGTAGAAGAAGGTGACTGTCGCTTCACAGAAGTGACAGTCACCTTTTCATTCAAGCCGCATTCACAGCGATTGGTGCTGCAGCGGAACCGGTTAGCCTTTCCCCGATCACTGTACCGGACAATTCATCGTGGAACAATTTCCTGGTCTTGTTGAATCTTATATATTGATAGATCAGAGGAACGACTAAAAAATATGAGTAGAACACAACGGTCCTCATGATATTTCTCCAGAAGGCTCGCAGGAAAGTAACACGATCTCCTTCTCGATCGGTGATCTGTAATTTCATTATTCGTTTGCCAATCGTACCCTGCCATTTGGACGATTCCATGATGGGCATGACCACGAAATAGATGAACATGGCAATCCAATTTAGTCCTGTCTCGGAGATGTCCGTGCCAGTGATGCCCAATCCCAATCCCAGCAGGAAAAATGGCACAAAAAGGAGCAACAGCTGGTCAAGAAGGATAGCGCCTGCTCGTTTCAGCACAACCGCACGGTAGTACTTTCCGCGCCAATCCATAGCTATTGTCGATGATGCGCTGGCCTGGCCCGTTCCTGCGCTGACAGGCACGACCGGAGCAGGCTTAAGATCAGGAGCACGTTTGGCTTCCGCCACATGCATGGGTTGTACGGCGGGAGGCAACTCTTTCATTGACTCCTCAGCCTTTGGCTGAGCGGCGGGCATTTCCATCGCAGCCGTGGGTTTCACTTCCGCCGCAGGCACAGGTTGCAGCGCTTCGCTGGGAGCCGGCTCCTTTCCCAAATCGGTAATTTCCGTCTGCATCCGGGGTGCTTCGGCAGGAGCTTGAGGGGCGGGCGCAGGTTTCACGGGGGCAACAGGTACTGGTTGGATGGCTTCCGGTTGGCTTCGAGCCAGCTCGTTGATCGAATCATAGATATCACTGACCACGGCCGTCACCGCATCGTCCGGGCTGTTCCAGAATTGTTTGTTGTTCAAGGGCTGTAGATTCTTTGGAACCAGAGGCAGGTTGACAAACGGGGTGGATTTCCACATGAAATTGCGGACGAGGATCGAAATCATTGCCGTCTCGTCTTTGTTGTATCTCTCAATCACCTTCTGATTCCGGCCGTAAACCTCATCGTTATTGATGAAATCGACGCTGATCAGAGCGAGTACGATATCCGCCTCAAGTAGTCGTTGTTTGTGTTTTTCTTTTTCCGTCCCGGCGGGAATGTTGAAGTCGCTATTCACTTCAATGGGGAAAGGAGAGCTTCGAATGATCGGTTTAAGATGCTTAATGATTTCTTCACAGGCGGACTGGTCTTCCGGCGCAGCCAGAAAATAGACTTCAATGTCCCTGCGCTGAGACCTGGGCGTCATTGCTGTACTCATGGAGCCTCCTCTATCCCTGGTTTTGCTTGCCTGAAAAACCTATGTTTCCGATTTGGTTTTGGCGTTGACGTGATCGACCAGCTTCTCGATCCCGACCGCAATTTCGGTAAACGCCGCGTCACGGTTCGGATACTCTGTGACAGGTGTCGCGTTGCGAGGCAGCGCCTGCAGCTTGGCGTAGGGCATACTCCTCCATTCGCACCGGCGCAGGATGATGGGCACGACATGCGCCGTTCCCTCTTCATGGCGCTGCATGGCGGAGGCGAGTTCCTTTTCCCAGATAAAGTCTGACGCGTTGAAGTCAACACTGATTAATAGCAGGATAATATTCGCCTTGTTCAATTCAGACATAATGGTCTGATCCCACTCTTGCCCACCTATCAGTTCTCTGTCATTCCACACCTGAACTTTCGAGGAGCGTTTCAATACCTTCAGGTACTTGTCCAATTCCTTTTTTAAATCTTCATCGTGATGAGCATATGAAATGAAAATGCGAGCACCAGATTGGGAAGCTTCCATCATAATCACCACCTCCGTAATTTATGAACCTCACCCAGAATAATTGTGCCAAACCGACGATTTTGATTGTAATCCTCCGAGTACAAAGTTGCAAGGTTGCAGGCTCGCTCCTGAGCACAATTCAGATTCGCGTCAAAACCAGGGTGTGTGTCTGTGTTAGTCACGTGCGGAATACCAGTCCAGCACCCGTGAGGCGCGCAATGTGTTCCAGCGGCTCGGCTTACCCTCGGTCTCGTCCATCTCGACCGGCATCCTGCCGGGGTACCGGGTCTCGAGCGGCCACCTGCCCTGGTCGTCGCGCTTCGACGCGACCAGGTCGATCGCCTCGGTCACGCGCTCATCGGGCGTGACGCCGGCACGGCGCAGGTACTCGAGCCCCCGCAGCACATCGTAGTGCCACCAGGTCGGGAAGGCGAAGCGCATAAACTCCGTTTCGCCCTGACGATCTCGCTCGATTACCTCCCCGGTCGACTGCCGGTGGAAGAGGCGTCGCTCGAGGAGGTACTCCTGCCCGCGCAGACGAGCCTCGGTCACCCCGGCGCCTGCCGAAGGCGTCCCGCCTGCCCGTTCGTGCTCGAGCAGGGCCTCGAGCACACAGATCGTGGTGTTGAACGACGACCGCCTCGAGTTGTCCGGCGCCTCGCAGTTCCAGCCGCCGTCAGGCAGCTGTTCGGCGAGCAGGAGTCCGAGGATCCGCTCGCTCTGCGCGCCCTGCCCGAAGTAGGCGGCGCTCGCCGCCACCTGCCCATTGATACACGGCTCCACCTCGCCCGCGAAGAAGGGATTGCCTTCGAAGTCCCGTCCCTGCCATGTGCCATCCCAGTCCCATCCCTTCCACCTCACGCGGTCGCGGACGAGTCCCACCGCACGACGCGCCTCGTCGCTGGCGGGGTCGAGACCCATCTCCCGCAGCAGCGACAGGACGTGCATCGTGGAGTCCCACCCCTGGTTAAACGCCTCGCCAGCCCACGACCCGTCAGCCCCCTGGAGGGCGAGCAGCCAGGCGCCCCAGCCCTCTGTCGCAACCTTCGCCCGCTCGACCGCCACCGCCTCATCGGGCGCGTCGGTCAGGTCTCGCATCACCTGCCAGCGGATCGAAGGGTCCGAATCGAGCAGCCAATCTATGACAGATCTCTCCGGCTTCGGGATTTGCCGTTTGAGTGGGTTGGTCGCCATCTAATCGTTCCTCCTTACTTTGGTCATTTGAGCAGGTCAACAAGTTTCGTGTTGAAAGTCGTGGGGGCCCTGTTACAGGAACGGCAAGCATACAGGAAAATATTGATCCATGCAAGGTGAACTTCGGTACAACCTGATTCCGCCCTATAAAAGGGGACCCTCCTATCGCATTTTTGTTAATTACCTGAAAGCCTCATTTCCTCCATCTTCAGGTACACTGGGGCGGGAGGAATTTCCGAAACAGCCGACCACTGTGAGGAAAAGGCACTTTTAAAAGAATTTTAAGGAACCCCTTGAAGATCAATCCAGAAACAGCCCGTCCAGTACAGGATGAGTACAGGACAAGTACAGGATTCAGCCAGGAGTCAGGGACCAGAAGCGAACCAGGACCGAACCAGTACTGGAGCAGTAGGGGACCGCTCTCCGGCAAACGCTGAGACCGTTGGCTATCTCTTGTCGAGCCGCTGGTTTCGGGAAAGGAATTCATCAGGAAGACGAGAAAACAATATGGCAAAAGTTAGTTTTAACCCGATCATCAAATGGTTCACAGGGAAGATAGACAGGCTGGTCTTCCGTCGCTCGCACAACGGCAAAGTGTCCGTGTATAAGACCCCCGATATAGTGGAGCCAGGCGCAGAAGGATCATCGCCAGCGGATGAGAGAAGCTTCCAAATACGCCTCAGCCGCCGTCGCCGACCCGGATATCCGCCCGATCTACGTCCAAATGGCAGAGGCCAACAATATGAACAAGGATCGTCCATTCGATAGCCTCTTCCGCCTGTTTCCGGGTACTCTGGATCAATTTACAACTGAGGGACGGAACTTGTAACCGCATAGTTCATGATGACTCAAACCCGCCATGCCAATGTAGCCTGGTTGAGCTTCTCAATCTCCTCGGAAGTCAGGGAAAACGAAAGCGCGCCGGCATTCTCACCTGCCTGCCTGCCATTCTTCGCCCCGGGGATGGGCAGCACGACCGGCTCCTCGATCAGCCAGCGCAACGCGACCTGACTCGGAGTCTTCGAATATCGTTCACCAAGCTCGCGCAGAAGGTGTATGACGGGTTGTAAAGCATCCATTGCTTTGCGGCTGAAGTTGGGGAGAATGCGCCTGAAGAATCCGCCTGCCCGGTTCTTCGCCGAGTATTTACCCGTCAACGCGCCCATCCCCAGCGGAGAATAGGCGATCAGTGTGATTCCCAGCTCCCGGCAGGCGTCCAGCACGCCATCCACTTCCGGTTTGCGGTGTACCAGCGAATACTGGACTTGATTGGACGCAAGCGGGATCCCCCGTCTGGCAAGCGCCGAGTGCACCTCCCTCATCTGTTCCGCCGAATAGTTGCTCACTCCCACCGCTTTGACCTTTCCCGCCTCCACTGCATCAGCCACCCGACTCATCAATTCAGGAATGGCAATCCGTGCGTTGGGATAATGATGCTGGTATAGGTCAATGCAATTGCGTCCCAGGCGCGCAAGAGTAGCTTCAAGCTCTTTGGGAAAGTCTTCCGCCCGAAATGAAAAACCAGAGGGATACTTGGTGGCGATCAGCACATCCTTACCCCTGGCCAACTCCCCCAATCGGCGTTCGGCAGCACCACCACTATACATCGCGGCCGTGTCGAACAAGTTCACTCCCGCCGCCATACTGACCTCGAGTGCGCGTTTTTCTTCTTCCAGTCCATGCGCGCCGCCGTAGGCGATCTTAGCTGGATGCAAACGGACAAGTCCTTTCGGATCACCCCAGGTCATGGCTCCGACGCCAATTCGA
Organism: Anaerolineales bacterium; assembly: GCA_035512375.1. GTDB lineage: Bacteria > Chloroflexota > Anaerolineae > Anaerolineales > Villigracilaceae > Defluviilinea. The sequence goes on along the minus strand of DATKED010000304.1, from coordinate 1,556 downwards.
GGCACTTGAAGACCGGTTCGTCCCAATGCTGTTTTGTGTTCCATCTTCTGCCAGCCTTTCAAAGAATTCACTTTTGTTTATCTCATGATCCTGACATTGAACATCCCTGTGCCCAGCGCACCCCATAGCCGTAACCAGATGGGTAGGTACATTTCTGTGCCCCGCGCCGTGGTGATGTCACCAAGGTCAAGGATGTGGATCCAGCCGAAACTTTTCAAGATCTCAATCACCTGTTGCTTGGCTTGCCCGTCATTCCCACTGACGAAAACGTGATGATCTCCACTTGCTACCTGCCGCGGGTTTACCATTATGTTTGCAGTGACAGTATTCAGCGTCTTCACTACTTTGACCTGTGGAAAAGCGCGCTGGATTTGTTCACCAAGCGAATCTGTATTACTCACGAACAGGGAGGGCGGCATGCCGTTTGAGAAATCCAGCGCGTTGGATATGTCGATCAATACTTTACCATTCAAGTTTGATCCGTCCGCCATTTTCAGGACATCCAGGGAGGCAGCGCCGTTCGTGGCGTTGAAGATAATTTCGCCGTGCCCGGCCGTCTCTGCAAAGGAGCCAATCTTTACTTCCTGATGAGATGCCTGCCATTCACTGAGTTTGTTTGGATCGCGCGTCCCGATCATCACATCATGACCCAACTCTGCCAGACGCGCGCTGATGGCCTGTCCTACCATCCCTGAGCCCAAAACACCTGTCCTCATCCTTTCGCCTCCTGACGCCTTGTCCACACTGCCGCTTTGCGGCGTGCTTCGCTTGTGAAAATTCGTGAAATATGTTACGATACAGACCTGTATTGTTCGTCCCAATCATACGATACAAACCTGTATCGTGTCAAGAGGAAAATAAGAATGAAAACCGAAGCCACCCCGAAAGAGAAGCTCTTCCAGACCGCCGCGCGTCTGTTTTACCAGCACGGCTACCGCGCCATCGGCGTGGATACCATTGCCGCGGAATCAGGCATCGGCAAGATGACTCTTTATCGGCACTACCCCTCGAAGGATTACTTAATTGTTGCCTACCTGAAAGCCCAGGATGAAACTTTCTGGAAAAATTTCGAGCTGATCACGAAAGATGCACCGCAGCCTCGTGAAAAGTTAGTGGCTTTTTTTGAAGCCCTCCAAAATTATGTAAAGACACCCACTTGCCACGGCTGTCCGTTCATCAATGTGGCAACCGAATATCCTGAAACAGATTATCCCGGTCACCAGGTTGCACTTGAACACAAGCAATCTGTCCGCGCAACATTCCGCCAGTTGGCAAAAGAAGCAGGTGCAAGAAAGCCCGATGTACTTGCAGACCAATTGTTTCTGTTGATGGATGGCGCTTACATGGCTGCCCGTATGTTTGGCACGAGGAATCCTGCCTCACATTTAGCCGGTGCTGCCAGGATTCTGATCGATGCACACATCCCTGCATGAAACAGTCGCTGGGTGTTTGTGCCAGAAATGCAAATGATTACTTTTAGGCAAATGGGAAGCACAGAAGGCAAGATAGGCATGGTCAAGTTGGAAACGTGGAAATCTATGTTCCCGATCCATACA
>DATKED010000303.1:0-9453 GCA_035512375.1 Anaerolineales bacterium | reverse complement strand
GCAACACGGGAGCGAAAATGTTGTCCAACCCAAAAGAAGAAGAAAAACTAGACCCGCGCGTCAAACGCACCCGCAGCCTGATCCTGCTAGCCTTTTATGACCTTCTGGCTGAGAAGCATTTCGAAGCGATCTCCGTGCAGGATGTGACCGACAAGGCGCAGATCAACCGCGCCACGTTTTACGCCCACTTCCCCGATAAATATGCCCTGCTTGATCATTCCATCAGCCAGATGTTCAGGCAGGAGATCGAAAAACGGACGCTGAATGCCTGCCACTATACACCGGAGAATTTGCGGAACTTGATCCTGGCAGTCTGTGAATTCCTCGCGCGCGTGCACAGCGACTGCGCCCAGCCTCACCAGCAATTCGAATCACTAGTGGAAGGCAATATCAAGAAAATACTCTTTGACCTGTTATCGTATTGGCTGAAGCAGACCAATCCGAAAATTTCCACCGACATCCCTGCCACCGTCGCCACCTGGGCGATCTATGGACTGGCATCCCTATACAGTCACAATAAGAAACGTCCCGCGCTCGAAAAATTTGTGGATGAAGCCCTGCCGCTCGTGGCAGTGAACCTCGAACAATTTGCATAATCCCGTCACAGAACAATTGACATCCGAAGCAAAACGGCTTCGGATGTTTTATTTTCCTCTATTGATTTGACAGGGTATTGTTCTCGGTTATAATTCAGTCGCTGAATTTTGGAGTACTCAAGTACTGTTAATGGAATCGCCAAACGAAGAGCTCCGTGAGCTTACCCTTCTCGAAAATATTGAAAGTGATCCCGATGTAAACCAGTCCACACTTGCCACGCAGCTGGGCGTGGCAGTTGGGACGGTGAACTGGCATCTTAAGCGCCTGATCGCCAAGGGATATGTCAAGGTCAAGCGTGCTGAGCGCAAGAAATTGCGCTATATCATCACGCCTGAGGGCATTGCCCTGCGCGCCCGCCTGGCGGTGGATTATGTGGAGCGTTCCTTTTCCCTTTATCGCAAGACCCGCCAGCGTGTGAGCCAATATCTTTCGCAAGTGAAAAATGGTGGATACGATCGCGTGCGGATCGTTGGCAAAGGTGATGTGGCGGATATTTGCCGCCTGACCTGCCTTGAGCATGGGATCGAAATCGTAACTGACAAAGACGTTCCTATGCTTCAGGTGGATGGATTCAAGGTTCTTTTGCGGATGGAGGAAAAAACATGAATGACCGCCATGTGTTGATCACAGGTGGAGCGGGATACATCGGTTCCCTCTTGACCTCGGAATTGCTGCGTGCCAATTATCGTGTCACTGTCCTTGACTCTCTTCTGTTCGGGGGTGAATCGCTGGTTCCGTTCCTGCACCATCCCAATTTCCACTTCGTCAAGACGGATGTGACCGAGCCGCGTGCGGTCAAAGACTCCATTAAAGATGGCTGGCAAAAACCAGATGCCATTGTTCACCTTGCGGCGATCGTGGGATTCCCCGCGTGTCAGGCTGTCGGCCGGCAGGTCGCGTGGCGGTATAACGTCGATGCGACAAAAACTGTCTTCGGACAGGCAACAGATTTAGGGGTGGAAAGATTCGTGTTCTCGTCCACCTATAGCAATTATGGATTATCTCACGATGGCAAGCCTGTCACCGAAGAGTCCCCCCTAAATCCACAGTCGATCTATGCGGAGACGAAGATCGCCTCGGAGGAATTTTTGCTCAGCCAAAAAGATGCTTCGTGCGCGCCATTGATCTTTCGATTTGCAACCTTGTATGGGATTTCGCCACGCACGCGTTTTGACCTGATCGTCAATCAGTTCGTGCTTGAGGCGTTCAGCAAACGCCAGTTGATCATTTACCAGCGCGGGTATTCGCGTTCGTTCGTCCATATTCGGGATGTGGTGCACGGCGTAATGATGGGAATCGGGATCGAACGATCGAAGATTTGCGGGGAGGTGTTCAACCTCGGCACAGACACCGGAAATTATTCAAAGGATGATATTGTACGGCTGGTGCTCAAACGGATGCCAGAGACAACCGTCGAATATAAAGATTTAACATTTGGGGGCGATATGCGTGATATCACCGTTTCTTTCGCAAAGATTAAGAAAGTGCTTGGCTTTGACACGACACTCAACGTGGATGACGGCATCCGTGAGTTGTTATTTGCATTGAAGACGGGGATCATTCGCAATCCCAACGATGAAAAATACAGGAACGCTCAATTCATTGTGCAATAACGTCCTGTCACACCTGCATTGGCATCAGGTGCAAGTGTTGCGAGGAGGAGCGGAGCAAAGACGAAGCAATCTCCTCCCGATGATATGAAGGAGAAATCATGGCAGAAAACTTTTGGCGAGATAAGAAAGTAATCGTTACGGGAGGCGCAGGCTTCCTTGGTTCGTTTGTGATCGAAAAACTAAAACAGCGCGGTGCAACAGATATTTTTATCCCGCGCATCGACAACTACAACCTCATCGACCCGAGTGACATTCGCCGCTTGTACGCGGATACATTGAAGGATGTTGATCCGAAAAACGCTGTCATCATTCATCTCGCAGCGAATGTGGGAGGGATCGGCGCGAACCGTGAACACCCCGCCGAATTCTTCTATGATAACCTGATGATGGGCGTGGAGTTGATGCACCAGGCACACAAAAATGGAGTCGGCAAATTTGTCGCGATCGGAACGGTATGTGCCTATCCCAAGTTCACGCCTGTCCCGTTCAAGGAAGATGATCTGTGGATCGGTTATCCCGAAGAGACGAATGCCCCGTATGGACTTGCCAAGAAAATGATGCTGGTGCAGGCGCAGGCCTATCGCCAGCAGTATGGTTTCAATGCCATTTTTCTGCTGCCTGTGAATCTGTATGGTCCGCGCGATAACTTCAATTTGCAGTCCTCGCACGTTATCCCTGCTTTGATCCGTAAAGCCATGGAAGCCTGTGACCGTGGTGACAAGGAATTGCCTGTTTGGGGTGACGGTTCTCCGACACGCGAATTCTTATACGTGGAAGATGCTGCGGATGCAATCGTTACTGCGGCGGAAAAATACAATGGCGACCAGCCTGTTAATCTCGGCTCCGGGCATGAAATTTCCATCAAGGATTTGAGCGAGATGATCGTCCGAATGACGGGCTTTGATGGCAAACTCGTCTGGCAGCCGGATAAGCCCAACGGTCAGCCCCGCCGCGGACTGGACGTTTCGCGCGCAAAGGAATTGTTTGGCTGGAGCGCGCATGTCCCGTTCGAAGAGGGCATGCGCCGGACGATTGAGTGGTTCAAAGAGAATCGCGACAAAATCCGTTAGAAGGTTGGAACGTTCCAACCTTCTAACCTGCGAACCTGAAAATATTATTCATGACTGAACTCGCAAAACACGAACCGACAACCATTTTTATCAAGCCGTCCAAGGGACTTGCCGCTCTCAATCTACGCGATTTGTGGATTTACCGCGAACTGGTCTTCTTCATGGTGTGGCGCGACGTAAAAGTGAAATATAAACAGACCCTGCTGGGCATGGCGTGGGCGGTCATCCAACCGATCATGACCATGCTGGTGTTCACGTTCCTGTTCGACCGGGTGGCAAAACTGCCGACAGAGGGAATTCCATATCCGGTCTTTTCATTTACCGCTCTATTACCCTGGGGACTCTTTACGGTTGCACTTAATCAGGGAAGCCGTTCGCTTGTGGCGCATAACAACATGGTCACAAAGATCTACTTCCCACGCCTGATCCTTCCCATGTCTTCGGTGTTTGCGGGACTGGTGGATTTCGCCATCGCATTCGTCATTTTGATCGGGCTGATGCTCTACTATCAAGTAACACCAGCCTATCATCTCTTATGGACCCTGCCACTTTTCCTTTTGCTTGCATTGATCACTGCATTGGGTGTGGCATTGTGGCTTTCTGCGATCAACGTGAAATACCGTGATGTGAACCATGCCCTGCCGTTCCTGACGCAGTTCTGGTTGTTCATTACGCCTGTCGCGTATTCCTCATCGGTCATTGCTGAAAAATGGCAGATCCTATACTCCCTTAACCCGATGGCAGGCGTAGCGAACGGGTTCCGCTGGGCGCTGCTCGGCACAGGCAATGGTCCTGATATTACTTTATGGGTCTCTGCGGTCATTTCCATCCTGATCTTTATCTCCGGACTTTTCTATTTCCGCAGTATGGAAAAGACCTTTGCCGACACCATATAAATATGACAACAGCAATCAGTGTAAAGAATTTAGGCAAACGTTACCAGATCGGCGCGGCAGAAACCAAGTTCCGCTATAACATGCTGCGCGATGTGCTCGTGGATACTGTGTCCGCGCCTGTGCGGCTGGCGAGGGCCTTGGTTGGGAAATCTGACCGCCGAACCAACCAAGACTTCGTTTGGGCTTTGAAGGATGTTTCATTTGACGTGGCTGAAGGCAAAGTGCTGGGGATTGTCGGGCGCAATGGCGCGGGCAAGAGCACCTTGCTCAAAATCCTGTCGCGTGTTACAGAACCCACGGAAGGCACTGTTAGTGTGCGCGGACGCGTCGGCTCACTGCTCGAAGTGGGGACAGGTTTTCATCCTGAATTAACGGGCCGCGAAAACATTTATATGAACGGTGCGATCCTGGGTATGAAACGTTCCGAGATCGATAAAAAATTCGATGAGATGGTTGAATTTTCGGAAGTCAGTCAATTCATTGACACACCGGTAAAGCGCTACTCATCGGGCATGTATTTGCGCCTTGCGTTCGCGGTCGCTGCACATCTTGAACCTGAAATCCTCGTGGTTGATGAAGTCCTGGCTGTGGGCGATGCGGAATTCCAGCGCAAATGCCTCGGCAAGATGAATGACGTCGCGCAGCAGGGACGCACCGTCCTTTTTGTGAGTCACAACATGTCCGCGATCTTGCGCCTTACGCAGGAAGCCATCGTCCTCAAAAGGGGACAGCTCATCAAGCGCGCAGCCACACCTGAAGCGGTTGATTTCTATCTGGCGTCGGGGCAGATGGAATCTGGTGAGCGCGTTTGGGAAGCGGACGAAGTCCCGGCCGCGAGCGTGCCGTTCAGGCCAATCCGTTTGCGGCTGAAGGACAGAACCGGAAAGGTCGTGGATACAGTCCGCTCGACTGAGCCGGTCACCGTTGAATGGGAATATCAGCTCGACGCGCCGGTGACAGGTCTGCGCGTGGGGATGTATCTCAGCACGATGCGCGGTGAATATGTCTTCACTGCGTTCGATACTGATGATGCAGAAAAATACGAACAATTCGGCGCGCGTCAGGCGGGACGGTATATCAGCTGCTGTCAGATCCCGGCGGACTTTTTCAATGAAGGTCGTTATTCGCTTGGTGTGAATGCCAGCTCGTTCGGTGTGCGCCGTTACTTCATGGACGAAAGCGCGCTGTCGTTCAACGTGGATATCTCTGGTGCGCCCGGCACGCAGTGGCCCGAGGTGCGCCAGGGACCCATCCGCCCGCGCCTCGATTGGAAAATCGAGAAAATTGATTAAGGAATTAAACCGCAAAGAGCGCTAAGATCGCGAAGAGAAACAAAAACCTTTGCGTTCATGTTGTGCTTGGCGGTTCGAGAAACGATGCTCAATAAAACCTCCCTCCGCAACTTTATTGGCGAACTGCCTCTTGCCGCCGAACTCGACTACGCACTCCGGCAAAAGAACCGCGCCCGCAAGGATCACTACAATCTGTCCCGATTGCAGACCTCACTTCCGCACGCAGTTGGACAGGCAAAACCGTTTATCAGCAAAGCGCCCGCAGGCAAGAACATTCTCTTCTTCGCCACGCTACACTATTGGATTGAACAAGCCGCCTATTTTTCCCTTGCGCTCGCCGGATTGGGACACAAAGTTATGCTGATGACTCTGCCCTATTCCGAGTGGCACAAGGAAATGGACAAGTTGACTCAGAGACAGCGCACCTTACACACGCGTGACTCTCTCTCCGCACTGACTCCGTTTGTCAAGCACGCCTCTCTCCTCGATTTGAAACCTGCTTCCGTTTTACCAGCCGTGCTCAAGGCTGACGTGGAAGAAGTCTCGCTTTGGGATGCACAATATACCTTGATGCGCGAAGACGTGGATATGGACGCGACCAAGGATCGCGCGCTCTACGATCTGCGTATAAAGCGCAACACTTTCGCCGCGCTAGCTGCGCTGGAGTGGCTGCAAGCAAATAAGCCCGATGTTGTTCTCATCCCCAATGGATTGATCCTGGAAATGGGAATTGTCTTCCGTGTGGCGCGTTATCTCAATATCCCTGCTGTGACGTTTGAGTTCAACGATCAGCGCGAACAGATCTGGCTGGCGCAGAACACCTCCATCATGCGGCAGGACACGGATTATCTCGTTCGAGAGCGCTGCAGTCTGCCAATGACCGACGAGATGTACGAGCGGCTTGCCGATCTGGAGAATGCTCGGCGCGGCGCGCACGTGTGGGGCAAATCGAAACGGTTATGGCAATACGTCTCTGCGCAGGGAGCGGAGCAGACGCGTAAGGCACTGGGGCTTGACGATCGCCCAGTTGTTTTGCTCGCCGCGAATGTTTTAGGAGACAGTCTCACGTTGGGACGAAATATCTTCGCTGAGTCAATGAGTGAATGGATCACAAAGACCGTTCAATACTTTGCCAAAAGAACCGATGTGCAATTGGTGATCCGCATCCATCCCGGAGAAAAGATCGTCCCACAGGCGAAATCGATGGGGACAGTTGTGCGGGAGGCACTGCCCGAAATTCCCAGCCACATCCACTTGATCGGCGCGCTGGATAGTGTCAACACGTACGATCTGATCGAAATAGCGGATCTGGGTCTGGCATATACAACGACGGTGGGGGTTGAAACCGCGATGAATGGTATCCCGGTGATTTCCTGCGGAGAGACACACTACCGCGGTCGCGGCTTTACCCTTGACCCGAACTCGTGGGAGGAATATTTTTCCACGCTGGAAAAGGTTTTGTCTGACCTGCGTGCCCATCGCCTGACCGAAGAGCAGACTGCCAAAGCCTGGAACTATGCATATCGTTTCTTCTTTGAGTATCCGCGTCCGTTCCCGTGGCGTTTGATGAATTTCTGGGATGATCTAGAAGTTTGGCCTGTCGAGAAAGTGTTGAGCGAGGAGGGGATGACGCAGTTTGGAGACACGTTCAAGTTCTTGGTCGGTGAGCCGTTTACGTGGAAGGATTGATATCTTTCATCTTTCCTGTTTGGCAAGAAAGACGAAAGAAGAAGGAAACTTTTTTTGATGTCATGACTGAAAATACAAAGCAACAAGTACGTGAGTTTTACGATCAGATCGGTTGGTCACAAGTCGGTGACGGGTTGTATCAGAACGCCCGCTACGAAGACCTGCGCCCGGTTTCGCGCGAGTACATCCACAAGTGTCACATGCGCGTGAAGCGCCATCTCGCACCGAATGGAAACATCCTGCTGGACGCGGGTTCCGGTCCTGTGCAGTGGCCGGAATATCTGACGTACTCTGAAAATTATCGCTATCGCCTGTGCGCGGACATTTCCATCACAGCGCTGAAAGAAGCACGCACACGCCTCGGAGACAAGGGCTTATTCGTCGTCGCGGATATTGCAAACCTTCCGTTCAAGCCTGATGAGTTCGACGGTGTTGTGTCCCTGCATACGATCCATCATTTGCCGTTGAGCGAACACAAACGTGCCTATCTGGAGTTGCACCGTGTTTTGAAAACAGGTAAGTCGGCTGTGGTGGTCAATGGGTGGCACAATCCGCTTTTGATGCGGATGGCAGAACCGTTGATCGGGCTTGCCCGTCGCTTGAGCGGACGCTCTGCCAAAAAGAAAAAGAACTGGAGTGGAGAGGAAGACCAGGCTGGTACGTTTGTCGAGAAGATGACGCCACGCTGGTTGAAGAACGAAATGAATGGCGAGCTGAAATTCGAAATCTTCCCGTGGCGCAGTTTAAGTCCGCGTTTTATGCGCTGGTTCGTGCGCCCGCAGTTTGGCGGGAAGGCTTATTTGCGTTTGATGTATTGGCTCGAGGAGCGTTTCCCGCTCTTCTTCGGCGAGAACGGTCAGTATCCGTTGATCGTAATCAAAAAATAGAGGTTGAAGATTGTGTCCAAGTTTACCGATCAGCAATATTTGCAGACAGATCAATATAAAGACTCGTCCAATCTTAATGCGCGAGTAGTGATCCATCAGCGGTTTAGCACGAATCAGTATGGTTGGTTCAAGTGGATCTTTGATACGCTTCACAAATTGCCCGAAGACGCCAGAATTTTGGAGTTGGGATGCGGTCACGGACTTTTATGGAAGGAAAATGCAAGGCGCATCCCCGCAGGATGGAGTATCACGCTCAGCGATCTCTCTTCCGGGATGCTGGACGCCGCCTGGAGGAACCTGGTCGTCACGGGACGCGCATTCCGGTTCAAAGAGATCGACGCGCAGTCCATTCCGTTTGAGGACGAAACGTTCGACGCGATCATCGCCAATCACATGCTGTATCATGTCCCTGATAAGCCAAAGGCAATCGCGGAGATCAAACGCGAGTTGAAAACAGATGGTCATTTCTTTGCAACAACCGTCGGCGCTAACCATTTGAAGGAAATGACAGACTGGTTTCGGCAGATTCACAAGAGTGAAGTTTGGGAGTCGTTCGCCAATCTCTTCACGCTCGAAAATGGACTGAATCAACTGAAACCGTTTTTTCCAAATGTGACAATATCTCGTTATGAAGACAACCTGCACGTGACCGAACTGGAACCACTGATCGCTTACTTTCGTTCAGGGATTCGGGCAGGTGAACTTTCGGAAGATGAATTTGCGAAGCTTAAAACTGATTTGAAAAAAGAACTAAAAGAAAAAGGCAGGATCTTTATCACAAAAGATTCTGGGTTGTTTGAAGCAATAAAGTGATTTATGTCATTGCGAGGAGGAACGACGACGAAGCAATCCCAGCTACCCTACAAACAAAAGGTGGTTAGTGAGATGAGATTGCTTCGGGCTCCGCCCTCGCAATGACTCATGAAACCAAAGAGGTAATCATGGACTGGAAGAATCAAATCATTCTCATCACGGGCGGGACGGGTTCCTTTGGCAAGAAGTTCACGAAGATCGCCCTCGAGGAAAAACAGCCGAAGAAGATCATCATCTTCAGCCGCGATGAGCTGAAACAGCACGAAATGAAAATGCACGGATATGACCATCCGTCGCTGCGCTATTTCATCGGCGATGTGCGCGACCGCGAGCGGCTGGTGCGTGCGATGCATGGCGTGGACATTGTTGTCCATGCCGCGGCATTGAAGCAGGTGCCGGCGTGTGAGTACAACCCATTCGAGGCCGTGCAGACCAATGTCCTTGGGGCCCAGCACGTAGTCGACGCGGCCGTCGACGCCGGCGTAAAGCGGGTGATAGCGCTGTCCACCGACAAGGCGGTAAACCCGGTCAATCTCTACGGTGCCACCAAGCTCTGCGCCGAGAAGATCATCGTGCAAGGCAACGCCTACGCGGCC
>DATKED010000302.1:0-4353 GCA_035512375.1 Anaerolineales bacterium | reverse complement strand
CGGCAGTGGACCTGCTTGAATCATCCACTGAATTGGTGGATAAACTCTGGGACAACGCCAAATATTTCAAAGCCGAGATGAAAAAACTCGGCTTCGACACCGGGGTCAGTGAAACGCCGATCACGCCTGTGATGCTCGGAGAAGCACCGCTCGCCCAGCAATTCAGCCGCGATCTCTTCGAGGAAGGTGTCTTTGCCATGGCGATCGGCTTTCCCACCGTGGCAAAAGGCAAGGCGCGCATCCGCGTCATGATCTCTGCTTCGCACGACCGAGACGATCTCGGTCAGGGTTTGGAAGCATTCGCGAAGGTTGGGAAAAAATTAGGTGTGATCTCGTAACGAATTGGAAAAAACATAATGCCTCCCTTCAAACAAACCTTCTGGAAAATCTGGTATCAATATCTCAGCAACCGCATTGGAAGCGATCCTGTCACTTTCCTCAACTATGGTTACTGGCCCCCGGAAGGCGAGACTGTCAAACTTGAACCTCAGGACGAAACCAATCGGACCGCCATCCAGTTGTATCATCATGTGGCAAGCGGATGGGATCTCGCCGAAAAGAATATTCTTGAAGTCAGCTGCGGACATGGCGGCGGCGCATCGTTCGTGAAACGCTATCACCGTCCCAAAACCTATACAGCCATTGACCAAAATCCCAATGCCATCGAGTACAACCGGAAAACTCATGGATCATTGGGGATCGACTTTCGCATTGGCGACGCGCAGGCGCTTGATTTCCCCGCGGATCATTTCGATGCTGTCCTGAATGTCGAAGCCTCCCATTGTTACCCGCGCCAGGATGCCTTTTTCCAATCCGTGCATCGTGTCTTACGCAGCGGTGGGCACCTTCTCTATGCGGATTTCCGGACACCTGCCCATGCGGCCCAACTTGACCGGGATATAACGGACGCGGGTTTCCAAATCAAGTCTAAAAGCGACATCACCGACCACGTTCTCCGCGCGCTCAAGCGCTCAAGCGAGCGTTACCGCAAACTTGTTCATGGCTTGACCCCTAAAATCCTTCATCCGGTGATGGAATCATTTGCCGCAGTTGAGGGATCGGGCGTGTACAACAGTTTCGTCAACCGGGAACGGATCTATTTTTCGTATTGTCTGGTGAAGGCGTAGAGGCATTCACGAAGGTTGGGAGTGATTTTAAACTTAGAACGATGATCCTGAGCAACTTCAACGCAGTGAGGTTATAATTTGTGCCTCAAGGACACTAGAATGCCACTTTATCAAATAAAACAACAAAAGGTCCTTCAGATAACACCGTCTTCTTATAAGAACGAGAGAGAATTACAAAAATTATTTGAGGCGAATCTCGAAGAATTACTCGGTGTGAGGTTTGTGGCATCAGAATTCACAACGGGTGACAGGCAAAGAGGACGAATCGATTCATTGGGTATCGATCAAGATGGGACGCCTGTGATTGTTGAATACAAGAAGACAGGCAAGGAGAATGTAATCAACCAAGGATTGTTCTATCTTGATTGGTTGGTTGATCACAAGGGTGATTTTACTCTCGCCGCACAGGAAACTTTAGGACAAGAAATCGAAATAGATTGGTCAAGTCCCAGATTAATTCTTGTTGCAGAAAGTTTCTCTGAATATGATAAGTATGCGGTTAACAGGATTGGGGCAAATATACAGCTTTGGACCTACAGAAAATATGGGGAAGATTTTCTCTTTTTAGAATCGATCTATGCGACCACCAGCCAAAAATCCTCTAAATCCGAAAAGCCGGTAGAAATTACTGAAACTTCAGACGATAGTGAAGTTTCAGAAGAGGCAATTTACACCCTAGACGATCATTTGAAAGGCAAATCTGAGGATGTAAAGATTCTGTTTGATGCCCTAAAAGAGAGAATCTTTGCATTAAATGCTGATGGTGACATTTTGGAGAAGCCCAACAAGATTTACATAAGTTACAAACATGGAAAGAATTTCTGTGAAGTTCGCCCTCAGTCAAAGGAAGTAAAAATCTGGTTGGACATTAGTTATGGTGAACTGGATGATCCAAAGAGACTTGGCCGAGATGTTTCACAATTAGGGCACTATGGGACAGGGGATGTCGAAACTAAATTAGGAAATCTCTCGGAACTTGATGACGTGATGAATCTGATCGAACAATCTTATAAGCAAACACTTTAATAAAGCGTTGACTCCGAACAAGACCTCCGAGCCCAAAGCTCGGAGGTCTGTTTACGTAACTACTTGTTCACCTTTCTATTGCATCACTGCGCGTACGCGTTCAAGAATTCATCCCAAAATGTATCCAGGGCAAAATCAACCGTGGAACGGTAATAGGAATAATCCGAGTCTTTTTGTGAGGCCTTCGAGATGTGATAGATTGTGATACCGTGCACATCGGCATAAGCGTTGACATGATGCTCATCCAAAACAACAGCATCCACGGCGCTCATCACCGCCTGGCTCCTGTTCCGGATGGTCGAGTTGTTGACGAGGCGGTTGATCTCGAACGCCATGTCGTACAGGTCCTTGTCCATCGGCGCCTGCCAGAACGAACGCGTGACAGTAAATGCTTGGTCATATTTCTTGCGGTTGGCAGAGAGTCCGCTGTTCAACGCCACAGCCCATTGATCCACCGCAGTCAACAGTGCGGCGAACCGGGAATCCACGGCAACCGCAGACCAGGTCTTGTCGCTTGCCGCGCTCTGGCTGGTGGCAATCGCAACATCATCGGCAGTCATATCCGGGTTGGCGGCTAATTGCGCCAGCACAAGATCATATTCAATGCCGTCCCAGCCCACCCACTCCTGCGAACTGGTGACCGCCGTGGCATAACCGTGCCACAGCGTGAAGATTTCCATCGACGCCATGTTGCAGCCGTCATACCCGACCACATCGATAAAGCCAAGCGAGGGAATCGCGGCTTTCATCTCGTGGTAATCGAGCGTGTCCTCATCGGTGTCATCCGCCATCACCCAGCCGGGGTGCCAACTCCAGCCATGCCCCCAGAAGTACAACGCGTAATTCTCGGCGGGATAATTTGCCTTTGTCCACGCGACGAATTCGGTTAACGTCTGTGGGTCGCCCATGTTCCTTTCGCCCCAATCCGCCGCCGCGCTCGCAGAATCCGCGATCATGCCCTGTGTGACGTGATACAACTTCGTCGTCTGCCAGTCGCCGCGGCTGGTATCGTAGCCCGGACTGCGATCCGCCAGCGCGACCACCTGCACATCTGCGCTCGAGCCTGTAGGCGCGAGTTCCAATTCCAAATCTTTCACAACGTAATCTTCAAGATTGTTATCCCCCGACATGTACACCATCACTGTCCATTTGGCTTTTGGCATGGGCGGCGCGGCGACTACCGAACCTGCCAGCATGTTGAGCAACACGATCACCGAGACAGATGTAGCAATTGAGCGGATCGATATGCGCATGGTTCCTCCGATGTGTAATTTAACGCAGTGTAGCATACCCAAAGCCCACGTTCAAGCAGATAACATTACATCATCGTTTTTGTTTGCGTCTCCGCCTGCCGCGCATCATCAACAATTCAATCCATGCCACAAATGGTTCGGGCGGCGGATACAGTTGCAGATCAAACACCTCCCGGCCGGTCGCAGATAATACCAGGTTTGCCGCTTCGATTCCGGTTGCACACGCGCGCTCCAAAAAGAAGGATGGGTTCGGATGCCGCACCCAATCTCCTGCACAAAAGAAATTCCGCCAGGGGGTTTCAATTCCCAAATGTGTGCCGCGCGCACCCAGGGCTGGCAGGGTATGCGCCGCCGCATTTCGCTGCACAAGAGGCTTGATCAGATGCCTCTTCAATTCGGGGAAGGCGCGGTAAAAATCGGTCAGCACATTGGTCAGCAGCACCGCATCCGTTTGTTGAAGCACAGAGTCCGGCCCGTATACATGGACTTCGATGCATGAACCGCCCGTCTTGTTGCGCCAGTTGCGATATGAATCATAAATTTGATCGAGCCAGAAAAAGTTGTGCATGATGAAGTCGCCGCTGAAGATCCCCGCCTCGGGGTGTTTGCGCGGCTGTTCGTCGAACCACAACCGGATCACCACGTGGGCGAGACCGCGCGGGAAGAAGTAAGGGCGGTCGCGAAGCAGCCCAGCCCCGACGTCAGCCGGGAAACTGCCTTTGATGATGGATTCAGCCGCGGGCGAATCGGAGGCGAGGATAACGAATCGGGATTGAGTATGGACCGGGACTCCCCCCGACTCGTAATGCACGATCCAGTCCCCGTCGCTTTTCTCCATTCCCTCCATTCGCTCCGCTCGCGTCACGCGTGACCGGAATTGGATCCTGCCTCCGAGTTGCGTAATCTTTGCCGCAAGCGATTCACACACCTCCCCTCCGCCATTGGGG
>DATKED010000301.1:0-12211 GCA_035512375.1 Anaerolineales bacterium | reverse complement strand
TGAAAGAGCGAGCAGCTCGTTTGGGTCGACGCCGTTATAAATGACTCGAATCTGTTCGGGCGGGCATCCAAACAGGTCAGCCAAGTCACGTTGTCGGTCACGAGAGACGGCTACGTATATGATCTCCGGGCGATAGGTACGAAGTAGATCCCACGGATAACCCGGATAAACTTTTGAACGCGAGTTTGGACTGGTCCAGGTCATGTCATGGCACCAGGCAACGCAGTGACGGATCGCACGCTGATCGAGCAGGCGGAAAAGTGCAGCCGTCAACGGAAGGTTGAAATGTTTCGTGAATACGTTATGGACGATGATAAGGTCCATAGGATGCAGGACCGGCGCCAGGGTCTCTGCCAATCGGGTAACCATCTCCTCAAAACGCGGCGGGACGCGTCCCTGCTCCAACTCCCGACCCATTTCCAGGATTTGGGGATGCTGGCTGCCCAACTCGAGGATTCGGATAAACGCCGCGCCGGCAGGTAAGGCATCTGGTCCTCCTCGCCCAGCAAGAATAGTGGTGGGATAGCCGGCATCGATGAACTGACGGATATGTGCCAGGATGACATTTTCCACGCCGCCGATCACCGGCGGAGCCGAATAATGCAGTAAGGCAACCTTGTGCAATTTTTCCAACCTCATAGGTTCAATTTGACAATTGCATGAAGTTGCTGACGCAGCCAATCCACAATGTCCTGAGGCTCGATCAGGGAACGCAGGTGTTCCGTTCTTTCCTGTCGCTCTTGCCGGGGCATGGTCAGCGCCCGGTGCAATGCCTCAGCCGTCCCATAGATATCCAGAGGCGAGACCACCAGTACCCCGGACTCAAGTTGCTGGTATGCGCCGGTGCGTTCAGATAGGACCAACACTCCGTCACGACGATTTACAACGGGACCTTCCTTGGCGACCAGATTCATGCCATCGGCAATGGAGTTCACAAGCAATACATCATAGATCTGTAGTCCTGCCACAGCCTGAGGGTAGTTCTCCTCCACCAGGACACGGATTGGCTCCCAGCCATTTCCGCCGTATTTGGCGTTGACCCTGCCCGCGATGCCCATCACTTCATCCAGGTAATTTTCGTATTCGCTGACGCCCAATCGGGAAGGCACGAGCAGCGACAGGAACTTGACCTTGCCGCGATGTTCCGGGTGAAGCTCGAGCATTTCATCGAATGCCTGGAACCCACGGACAATATTTTTGCTGGGTTCAATGCGATCAATGCGCAGGATGATCTGCCAATCACCGTGCGCTTGCAGCAACTGGTCGCGATATGAATTCACCTCGGCAGTTTCAGCGAACTGCTTTAGTCCATTCACATCAATGGAAATGGGAAAGTCACGTATATACGTGGCATGGTTGCGGAACCATATCTTGCCTTCTTTATAATTGACATGGGCCCGCGGCAAATGGGATTCGCATGTCCGAATGAAGTTCAATCCATCTTCGCGAGTCTGGAAACCGAGCAGGTCCACCGCGCATAATCCCTCAAGGATCGCCTGTCGCATCTTCGCAGGCAGGAGTCCCCAGTCCTCCGCGCCGGGCCAGGGAATATGCACAAAATGAGCCAGCGTGTACCTGGCTTTCGGACGGAATTTATAGCGAATTAGGCTGGGAGCCAGGTAGAGATGATAATCCTGCAACATGACCAGGGCAGGGTGCGGGGCGGAAGCGATCTGCTGCGCAATAGCTTCTGCAAAAAGCGTATTGACAGCCACATAGCCGTTGTCCCAATGCTGCCAGACTGCCTGGTCAATCGTTGGCTCACGAAAAATATTCCACATCGAATGCTGCAGGAACCATAACAATGGGTTGGCGATGACCAGATAATACCCTTCATAGGCGGAATGGGAGGGGGATAGGAACTGCACCCATACATTCTCATTGTCATTCCCAAGGGGCACCAAACCCTGTCCCCAGGCTTCATCCTCTTCGGTCTGTGCGCAGGCAACCCAGCGCGCTTCGGCATGCTGGAGAACGGCCGTCAGCGCGGTCACCAGTCCGCCGCTTCCGCGCTGGTATTCGAGATTGCCGCTTTCGTTCTGTCGCAACGTGACCGGACCCCGATTGGAGGCGAGGATTAATGTCCTGTGTGCCAAAAGGTCGCGAACTGAAATATTAGAATCTTCGGAGTGGATGATTGTGTGGGCAGAATGGAAACTCTCCGTCATACTTCCATCTCCTCAACGGAAAACTTACTTATTTCTACCAGAAAAGTATGGATTAAGTCCAATCGCGATCGGATCACGGATCCACCTTATTTTTAGTCGTTATCTTTTTCTGCATAGTCTCCTATAGGTGTGTAGCAGGCAACAGTCAACTCCATGAGTTGGACTGAAACATTGCACGCAGATTGATGCATTCCCCAAAACGTTTCGGGGAATTGTAACATATTGTGGTAAAATTCCCAAAACGTTTTGGGAAATATCCATGCCAACCACCATACACGACGTTGCCAAAAAATTAAATCTCTCGATTACCACTGTCTCCCGTGCACTGGATGGGTATGATGACGTTGCCGATCAAACCCGTCAACTCGTCATTGAAACAGCGAACAAAATGGGGTATGCGCCCAATCGCGCTGCGCGGCAGCTGCGTCGTCAGAAGACGGACACCATTGGTTTCATCCTCCCTTCCATTGCGCAGCGCTTCGATGAGCCTTTCTTTACAGAGTTCATTTCCGGACTGGGTGAGGAGTTGTCCAGGAAGAACTTTGACCTGCTGGTTTCAAATGCACCCAGCGCTGAGGGCGAGCGCAATCTTTATCATCGCTGGGTGAACAGCCATAAGGTGGATGGATTCATCCTGAATCGAGTCCGCCGGCACGATTGGCGGGTCAATTATCTTGCTCAATCAGGGCTTCCTTTCGTGGGATTGGGCAAGTCTCACGATGGAATAGACTATCCACATGTCCGCATCGAGGGCGCTGAAGTTTATTTACGACTTGTAAAGCATATCCGCGAGCATCGTTTTTCGCGCTTTGCCTTTATTGGCGGTCCCAATGACCTTATTATTCAAATAGAGCGTTTGAGATGGTTCAAGTCTGCGCTGCAAAAATGTGGCTTGGAAGTTGGCCAATACAATATCGTATCGACCGATATGTCCAGTACGGGCGGTTATGAAGCTGCGTGCACCCTGCTCTCAGGTGCCACGACGCCTGACGCGCTGCTTTGCGTCAATGACCAGACGGCCTATGGGGTCCTGCATGCTGCCCATGAGCATGGATTCAGCGTCGGCACGGACATGGCGATTGCGGGATTCGATGGTCTGCGAGCCTCATACCATACTCAGCCCCCACTCACCACCCTTGGGATCCCAGTGTCTGATGTTGCGCATCAATTGGTGCTTATGCTCTTAAGCAAAATAAATAGTCAGTTACCCGAAGCGCGGGAAATTGTGATCAAACCTGAATTACGCATTCGTGCTTCGACTGGCGGATAGGATTTTTGGACAGGAGAGATGATTGGCAGCGAAGATCCAACTTCGCATCGTTCACGTATGTTTTTTCAGGATACAAGGGTTTGTTCGTCTGTCACCCCATAGGATCCAACAGCTTGTTTACCGTTGTTAGGAAATTAATACATGAAGGATGAACCTGCTTTGCTTCGGGCCGCGAAGAAGCTGGATCGGGATGCGTTAGCCGTTATCTTTGATCTGTACGCGCCACCAATTTATACGTATGTATTGCGTCTCTGTCATAATCCGATCGATTCGGACCGTCTGGTGGGCAATGTGTTTGCCCAATTTCTGGAGAAACTGGCGACCGGGCAAGGCCCTCTAACCAACTTGCGGTCTTATCTATATAAAATTGCATATCACCTGGTGGTGGATCAGGCGCGCCGTAGTAAGCGTGTGGACACTGTTGAAGGGGTAATTGATATGCCCAACAAAGTGGTAAGCGCACCGACCCAGGCCTCGGCGGAAGAGCGTGTTCTTATGGAGGAAATGGTGCTGACCGTGAACAATGAGTTGAGTGAACTTCAACGACACGTAATTATTCTTCGCTTTTTTGAAGATTTTAGTCTTGGTGAAACAGCCGCTATTATTGGTAAAAAATTGAATAATGTAAAAGTGATTCAGAACCGTGGAGTAGCTAAACTGCAGAAGCGTTTAGAGATCCGATTCAAAAGCGACAGCAAGAACGTATTTTCCTAGGATGTTATTGAACATCTCCTTGTTGATGTTTTCAGAACATGTGAGCCTATGATCGATATGGAGTTGGGTAGAGCGAAGACAAGAGACTACCACGCAAACCCATGCCTTGATTCCTTCTCCGACGGATACATCGGCACCCACGCCAATCCCTTCGGCGACGAACACACTGCCCGCGCAAAATCCAAAGCAAAGTAGCATGTTGATACGCAGACCTCAAAGCGGGTCTTCGGCTCGTGTGACGAACCGGCCCTCGCCGTCCATTCCCCCTGTTGTCCATCGCGTCTGGGGGCGGCAGCAGGTGCAAGTTTCTTAACCAAAAAAGACTCCCGCGACAGAGTCTTTTTTTGGTATTTACGAAAACCATGAAAGCATCACAAAGTTCGCGCTGGTCTTTCGTTCATGGCGTCCGTGTCGAACCGCATTTACGCTCAGCCACCCTGTTCAACATGCTGTAACAGAAACTTGAGTTGGTCTGGCTCAAGGCAGCTATTGTTCCGGTTCCACCACAAGTTTAATTGCAGTCCGTACCTTGTCCTCAATGGTCACATCGGCGAACTCAGGCACACAACTCACGTTGATACCGTCATTTCTCAAATATCCAGTTGCCAGGACGAGTGCCTTCACCGCCTGGTTGACTGCTCCAGCGCCGATTGCCTGGACTTCCGCCCGGCGATGTTCACGGATCACGCCGGCAATTGCGCCAGCAACAGCAGATGTACGTGAATTTGCAGAAACTTTGATCATATCCATGGTAGCCTCCAAACAGTAAAACCGTTTTTCTTGTTCTACTTTGCTCTCGTATCGCTTCGTCTGATACAAAGTCCGGGAAGGTAAACTCAAATCCTGCTTACCTGCCAACTTAAGTGTTCTCTCATCCTGCGACGCTGGATGGTCATATCAAATTCATTGTAAAATAGAATAAGTTATGGTTCAATAGACATGTACTGGTTTCGTCTAGATGTTTGTACTGAAAAATAAAAGCACATTGTCAGACAAAAACACTGCTCTTTTTGCTGTCTTATGCTAAATAATTAACGGAGAAAACATGCCAGCAGAAACGGTCCGCGTTGCAATCCTTGACGACCATCAAAGCATCATCGATGGCTATATCTATCGCCTCAGCAGTACACCTGAAATTGAAGTGATTGCCACTGCAACGTATGGTGAGGAATTAGAGCCAGCCTTAACCAGGCATCCTGCCGACGTTTTGTTGCTGGACTTGAGTGTACGTACTTCGCCGGATAACCCTAATCCGTTTCCCATTCTGCATATCATCCCCAAGCTGGTTCAAAAGCATTCCGACCTCAGTGTGTTGGTCATTTCGATGTTCGCCGAGCCCGGCTTGATGCGGTCACTCATCGAGACCGGCGCGAGCGGTTACATCCTGAAGGACGATCAAGCGGCTTTTCGGGAATTGGGAAGTATTGTTCTATCGGTGGCGCGCGGGGGAATATATTTTAGCAAGAAGGCTTATCATCTCTATATGCTGGCGGAGACTTCGAAGGGAGGGGATTTGCTAACACCCCGCCAAACGGAGGTCATTTCGCTCTGCGCGGCTTATCCTGATGCAAGCACTTCGGATCTCGCGCAGATGATGTCGATCTCCAATTCCACCGTCCGCAACCTGCTTTCCAGCCTGTACCTGAGGCTCGGCGTCCATTCGCGCACTGCTGCTGTAGAGAAGGCGCGCGAGATGGGACTGGTCACCCCGCGCCCCCCGTCCTTCGCAGCCTAATTCGCGCTGAACGGAGAGACAGTGCTTTTCTGTCTCGGAGTTGAAGCGCGAATTCTACGAAAACCCCGCCAGCAGGTCTGTTGAGCCCAGGCTGCGCAGTTCGTCGCTGATGTAGATTTCCCCTTTCAAAATCCGCGGAATACCGTTCAGGATCCCGACCGGGTTGTCCTTGATCATATAACCGCGCGCACCCACTTCCAACGCGCGGCGGGCGTGCTGGAGTGACAGGTGCCCCGAGAGCATGGCGCACGGCAGCGCCGGGTGTTCCGCAAGCAGTGCCTCCAGGAGGGACACGCCATTCGCATCCGGCAGGGAATAGTCCACCAGCACCAGGTCCACGCTTGATCCGCGTAGATAGGTCAGCGCAGCCGCTGCGCTTTCAGCCACCGCGGCAACGTGCAGGTTCGGGTTATGGCTCAACATATTGAGCAGGGCTTTTGCAAACCCGGCATGATCTTCAACGAGCAGGATCGAATATGCACTCATACGACAACCTCCGGTAAAAATCGAGATTGGTTCATCGCACGACTTCACTCACATAGATCTCGCCTTCCAGCACCCGCCGGATCCCGACCAGGATTTCCTCTGCCTGGTCCTTGATCAGGTACCCGCGTGCGCCCGCCGCCAGGGAACTGCGGGCATAATACTGCGACACGTGCCCGGACAGCATGACACAGGGCAGGTCGGGATATTTTTCGCTCGGCACCAGCACCAGGCTGATGCCGCTCCTGGCAGGCAGGGACACGTCAACCAGCACCAGGTCCAGATCAACTTCGAGATCCGGGATTTTTTCGAGCGCCTCCTCTGCCGATTCCGCAACGGCAATAATATTCAAATCTCCTCTGTCACGCAATACACGCAGGAGTGCCTGGGCAAAGATCTTATGGTTTTCCACTAAAAGGATCGAAGTCATAGTTAAGTATCCACTTTTTCATAGGCGACTTCGATGATCACCTCGGTGCCCTTCCCGGGTTGA
Source organism: Anaerolineales bacterium (assembly GCA_035512375.1). Taxonomy (GTDB): domain Bacteria; phylum Chloroflexota; class Anaerolineae; order Anaerolineales; family Villigracilaceae; genus Defluviilinea. The sequence goes on along the minus strand of DATKED010000301.1, from coordinate 5,348 downwards.
GAATTTACGGTCATATTGGATCCCAGCAGGTTGAGCCGGTGACGAAGGGTGAGCAAGCCCTGCCCGGTCGTCCCGGAAGCCATGCTTCCCTGGCTGTCAAAGCCTTGCCCTTAATCCCTTACCCTCACACGCAGGTAGCCGTTGTTTTGCGCAAAGTGTACCGCGGCGTCCAGGGTCCCGGCATGTTTTACGATATTGAAGAGCAATTCACGCACAGCAAAGAACGCCAGCACCCGCACCTTCTCATTGATGGGAGGAGGAGACGTACCGTCAGACTCGATGTTTACGTTCAGTCCGTATTGTTCCTGCATCTGTGAGCTCAGCCAGATCGTCGCTTCGAGCAAGCCTTCTCCGTGCAGGATAGGCGGACTCAGGTCCACGCTGAGATGGCGGGTCACCTGGATCGCTTCCGCCAGCCATTCCGCCAGTTGCGGGAAATCCACCTGATACCCATGCAGGTCGTTCTTTTCATACGCATCCTTTACGAACGATAACTGCATCTGGACGGCAAACAGGCGCTGCTGCAGATCGTCATGCAGCACCTGCGAGAGCCTGTGCCGCTCCGCCTGTTCGGCCTCTGTCAGTTCAACAGCCAGCGCACGGATCTGCTGCTCGGCGCGCACGCGTTCGGTGATGTCAATGAAGGTTACGATCAGTGTATCTGTCTCATCGAGATTTAGATATTGAATGGAAGCCAGGATTGTTCTTGCTTCGCCAGATGGATGTTGGATCCTCAACTCAAGATCTCGTATTGTTCCGTAATTTTGAAGCTGCGTTCTCAGATCTTCTTGTGCGTGGTCTTCAAATCCCAGTCCGAGGCTAAACGCTGCTGCGTCGTGTCCGATCACCTCATTGCTCTGAAGCTGGAAATAGTTAAGAAATTCAGTGTTGGCATACAGGAAGGTTTCATCTTCCTGGCGTACGAGCACCGTGGGTATGGGGTTGGTGTCAAAGAGCGCATAGAACAGATCACGGGCACGTGCGATTTTTTGGTTTGCCTGATGCACTTCCTGAATGCGCTCCAGGCCACTCTGCTCCAACGAAGCGTTCAGTGACGCCCGCTGTTTCTCTCCTTCTTTAATTTGAGTGATCTCCACGAAGGTAAAGATCACACCTTCGATCCGGTCCTCCAGCGTGCGGTAGGGGCGCATGCGCAGGAGGAACCATCCGCCGCCTTCCCCCTGCACTTCGCGTTCGATCGGCACGAGCGTGCGCAAAACTTCTTCGGCATCCTCGAAAAATTGGCTGTACCGCAGCGTGTGAGTAAGATGTTTGATCGGCCGGCCGCGGTCGCCCGGCACGATGTTGAAAAGATCACGCATGCCAGGTGTGTAGTGACGGATACGAAATTCACGGTCCAGGAAAAGCATGGCAATTTCCGTGGCGTTCATCAAGTTTTGCAGATCATTGTGCGCGCGCAAAACGTCATCAAATTTGATCTTCAGTTCGTTGTTGACCGTCAGCAGTTCCTCGTTGATCGATTGCAGTTCTTCCTTGCTGGTCTCCAGTTCCTCGGTGGCGGAACGATACTCTTCATTGATCGATTGCAGCTCTTCGTTGGCCGCCTTGAGTTCTTCATTCGAACTTTTATATTCCTCGACGCTGGCTTGTAGTTGCTCACGCAGATGGCGGACTTCACGTTCCAGTTGGCTTACCAGTGCATTTCTGTGAGTTTCATCCTTCTCTTGCGCCGCCTCAGCAGTGGTCTCATCCTGCTCGTCTTCCAGAAAGAATACCAATGCCTGTTTCTCGTGTCTCTTGCCATCCTCTGCCGCGCCAATACGAGGGACGATGGAAAGGATTACCCGGTGCGCATGCCCGTTGAACTGGACCGCGATCGGGGGGCTCAGGATCGCCTGCTCCTTTTCAAAGGCGCGGAAGAGCGCCGTGCGCAGTTCCAATTGCAGTTCCGGGCGGACCAACTTCACTACGTCAGTCGTGATGGGTCCTACGGGCTGTACCAGGTAACGCCCGGCTCTTTCTGAAACATGCAGGACCGCGTACTTTTCATCGATCAAAACACTGGGCGGCGCATGCGCCTCCAAAGCCATTGTATGATCGTCAGACAGATGCGGAAGATCCACCATCGAGTGCTGGCGTGGGACGTGTGGCTGGTTATACAGCTCTGAATAGGTGGGCGTCCCCACCGCGAGTGGCAGGACGGGGAGATGCGGATGCCCGCGGTTCCACGGCTTGCTCCGGTAGATGCGATGGGCTTTATCCATCGTCTGAAAAAGCTCCTGGGCGGTTTCCAGAGATTCCGAACTCCCCACGAAGAGATACCCGCCGGGCTTCAGGGAGTAATAGGAGATATCGAAAACAGTGTTCTGGATATCACGCTCCAGATAGATCAGCAGGTTTCGGCAAGTGATCAGATCCAGCCGGGAAAAGGGGGCATCCCGCAGCACGCTGTGATGGGTGAACAGGACCACGTCGCGTACCTGGCGGCGCACGCGGTAATGATCGCCTTCGCGTGTGAAGAACCGCGCCAGCCGCTCGGGGCTGACGTCTGCTTCGATGGCAGCGGGATACAGTCCCTCACGGGCGTATTGGATGGAGTTTTCGTCGAGGTCCGAGGCAAATACCTGGATCTGTGGGCGGATCTCGAGCCTGTAGAATGCCTCGAACAGCAGGATCGCTAATCCGTAGGCTTCTTCCCCGGTGGAACAGCCGATCGTCCAGGTGCGCACGGGTTCGGTGGTCTCGCGGCTCTTAAGGATCTGCGGGATCACCTGTATTGCCAGCTTCTCCCACGAGTCGCGGTCGCGGAAGAAACTGGTCACGCCGATCAGCATATCGTTGAAGAGTGCGCTTGCCTCCGCGGGATTTTGCCGCAGCGTATCCAGAAAGGTTTCCAGGGACGAAACGCCATAGATCTGCATGCGCCGCTGGATGCGGCGCAGCAGTGTGGCGCGTTTGTACTGGCTGAAGTCATGCCCTGTGCGGGCGTGGACGTGGGCAATGATGCGCCGTATCAATTCCATCTGCTCGTCAGTGAGGTCCTCTGCATTGGAAGGCAGCGGCGGTCGGAAACTGGTAACTTCCACCAGCTTCTCGGCGAGTTCCTTGACGGGCAGCACCACATCTGCTAGCCCGGTGGCGATGGCAGCCTGCGGCATGCTATCGTATTCCGCCTCGCCGGGGTGCTGGACCATGAGCAGCCCACCCTCCTCCTTGATCGCCTTGACGCCCACCGCGCCATCGGTCCCGCCACCGGAGAGGATGATTCCCACGGCGTTGGGATGCCCGCGTGCCAGGCTGCGGAAGAAATAGTCAATGGGTGCGCGCTGCCCGCGCGGTTCCTTGAACTCGGTGGTATCAATTTGGCTGTCTTCCATCACCAAACGGCGGTTGGGTGGAATGACATACACATGATCTTTTTCCACATGGACCAGACCATCCACCTGCTGCACGGGCATCTGCGTGTGACGTTGCAGCAGTTCCGCCATGTGACTCTCATGTTCCGGGTGCAGGTGGGTGATCACCACATACGCCATGCCGGTATCGCTCGGCAGCGCCTCAAAGAAGGCTTCCAGCGCCTTCAAGCCGCCCGCAGACGCGCCAATACCAACAACGGTCACTTCGTCGTTCTTGGCAGCATGAAGGTTTACGTTGTTCGCCTTTCTCGGTTTGCGTTGGGCGGCGGGGGATCGTGCGGATTGCCTGGTGGTACTCTTGGTGTTGCTTTTAGAAGCCATCTGAGAGTAAGTGGTTACCTCTTTCCATTGAATGACGTAACCTTGCCTATCCATTATACACCTGATAACTACGAGAAAAACGTTACAACATGCTCAAAACACATTGCTGTCATGTCATTGATCTATCCTTGTCGATGTCCCTTAAGTGAATTCTCATAAAGGGCTGTAGGGATGACGAGTATAATTCCTTCTCATGACCGCATCACAGACAAGCGAAACTTTCACAACCGAACGGGGTTTCGATGGTAAGCAACAAGGAGTAATTAAATGTTAGGTGAGAAAACAAAAGTATCTTTTTTTGAACGTCCAAATGTTGAAATGGGAATGATTCAAGTGGGTCAGGGCATTCCTTTTGGCATCGAACGTGTCACCAATTCAGCCGTTGGTATTGGAGGGGTGTACGGTACATGGGGCGAGAGCTATGACAATGAGTCTCTGCCATCGTTTTTGGAACAGCGCCTGGGACATCCGATCCCCACGAACCAGAGGCTGAACCTGTCCGAATTGGGCTTTCTCAACCGACACCACGTCCCGTTAAACTTAACGCGTGAACAGCACAATCAGGTTGAGATCGAGATTGGTACGCGGTTCCTCAAGGAAGCGATGAGCGCCTGCAACTGGCAGCCATCCGAGGTGGAAGCAGTGCTGATCGGTATCAGCGCGCCCGTTACAGAGGATTACCTCAACCAGATCACAAAAGCCGCCGGCATTCCTGAAAGCGCGCTGAAGGTTGTTATCCACAAGGCCTGTGATGGCTCGACCAGCAGTTTGCACCTAGCCCTCAACCCGGCACTGCCAGAGAACAAAAAGCTCGATCAGAACATTGCCAAGTCACTTTATGGAAAAAAGGTGTTGGTCGGTGGTATTGAAGGGTTAAGCCGATTTATCGTTTCGTCACACGATCCGTTTGCGTTGCAGATGTTTGGCAACGCGGCAGGCGTGGTGGGCGTGATTCCTGGCGAGACCATGAAATTCCTGGCGGGCAGATCACGTGAAGTGTTCGACGATGAAGGGGTTCTGCAGGTCGCCATGTATTATCCACACTCAAAACAAAGTACCGATGGCAGTACCAATGTGGATGTCACTGAACCATTCACAAACAACATCCGTATCGCAGGCTTGATGCATGAGCCGGAGGATGGTTCCTCCATTGCGATGGCGGGACCCATGGGCATGGTCAAATTGTTCGTGCGGACCGGTGTGCAGGTGGTGCGGGATGTCTATGCAGCCTATCAGACCAGGCTGGATGAATTGGGCATGGCTGGCAAATCGGTGGCGGTCGCCATTGTCCATCACGCCAATTTCAAGATCAATAAACTAAAAGAGAAACATCTGCAGAATGAAGGGATCATCCTGCCGATGCCATGGCTGTTGAGTGACTTTGGGAACGTCAGCGCGGCTTCGAATATGATTGCGTTCCTGCGCGAACTGCCAAACTTGAAGCCGCTCGATCATATCCTGATCGACGGTTTCGGCGCAGGTACCTACTACGATGCATTAGCAGTGGAACTTGGCGGCTGATGTATTGACATAACTTTGATAATCCAATCGCATCTGCTGCGGCAGATGTTTCTAAATTAATTTGTTTCCTATTCCGCCCGGTCTTGTAGCCGGGCGGAAACTTTTTGTAACTTCCTATTGCCTATCCCG
>DATKED010000300.1:0-17818 GCA_035512375.1 Anaerolineales bacterium | reverse complement strand
AAATTATCCATCAGTGCCTGGAGCAGGGCATTTGCCTCTGACAGTGCGGCAGTACGTTTCTGAACTTTAAGCTCCAATTCATCACGGGCTTCCTGCAACGCCTTTTCGATCTGCTTCCGTTCCGTGATATCCTGAAAAATTCCCTGCACTCTGACAACTTTGCCATTATGCAGGATGGGCAGTGCTACTGTTCTTACCCATTTGTGATTGCCCGTTCCACTGACTATCTCCAGCTCCAGGTCATAAGGCTTGGCAAGTTCAATCGCTTCCTTTACTGCCTGTTCCACCTTTTCGCGCGACTCGCCTGCATAAAAACTGAGACCCATTTCGACGTTTGTTTCCTGCGAAGGGTCAAGATCATGGATCCTGGCAACCTCATCCGTCCATGTCCCTTTTCCTGTCGCAGGGTCGAACTCCCAGCCTCCCACTTTTGCCATCTCGCTTGTCAGGTGGAGTAATTGATCTTTGAGTCGGAGCGCCTCCTCAGCCTGCCTGCGCTCGGTGATATCGCGCACGATGCTAATCAGGGTTCGCACACCGCCGATGGTCGCGCCCTGCGAGCTGACCTCGACAGGGAAGGTGGTGCCATCCTGGCGCCGGTGGATGGTCTCAAAGAGAATGCCTCCGGCGTCTGCCTGAGCCATCTGATCAGCAGTCAGGCGTTGGGTGCCGCTGGCACGCAAGTCCTGAACGGTGAGCGCCAGCAACTCGTCACGGCTGTACCCATAAGCCTGCACCGCTGCGGCGTTCGCTTCCAGGATGCGTCCATCTTTATGTCCCATGAAAAGGATGATGTCCCTGCTGTGCTCCGCTAACAGCTCGAAGCGGCGCAGATACTCTTCCGCCTGCTTGCGCTCAGTGATGTCTCTGCCATATAAATTGACATAATTGGCTTCGAGAACAGGCACAATAATGATTGAGTAGGTATTATCTTTTAACTGAACATCGATGGTTTTTCGTGAGCCGGTATTGACCAGCTCCTCAATCAATTTTATCCAGTCGTCTGGAAGATAATCTCCAGCCTTCGTGCCCCAATGCTGTAGCAGGGGCCAGCTTGCCGCATTGGCATAAACAATTTTCCCTTCGTGCGTGGCGCGCAGGACCGGGTTGGGGTTCTCAGCAGGGAACCGTGCCAGGCTTTTGCTCTCCTCCTCTACCTGCTTTCGTCCAGTGATATCGCGGTTAACACTGACATAGCCAGTGATATTGCCGTGTTCATCACGCATGGCCAGGGTGCGTGCTTCGATCTGAACTTTGGAACCATCTCTTCGGGCTTGTGAGACCTCTGCTGAAAATGCTCCGGTCTGTTTTAATTCCGATATCATTTCTGTACGCGGCCTGTTAAAAAAATCGGTTTGGAGAACTTCATCGCCTTTTTTGCCGATCGCCTCTTCCGCCTTCCAGCCATAGATACGTTCCGCAGCGGGATTCCAGGAAGTAAGCACAAAGTTTTCATCCGTGGCAATTACAGCATCGTTGACCTGCGCCAGCAAGCGCGCTTGAAGCAGGATCTTCTCCTCAGCCCGTTTGCGATCTGTAATATCCAGCATGAAGCCCTGCTTGAGGGTCGGTTTTCCATCCTGATCTCTGACACGGATCGATTCGTCCTGGAACCATCTTGTTTCACCGTTTGGTATCATCAGGCGATACTCTGCTTTAAAGGATTCGGCGCCGGCTTGGAACTGTTGCAATTCCGATATCACTCGCTCCCGGTCATCAGGATGAATATGTCTCAACCAGAATTCAGGGTCAGCGAGCCATGTATTTGGATCGAAGCCCAGCGATTCAATCTGCGGGCTGATGTAGGACACACCAATATACTGACCAGGCTCGGAGATGTACGTAATCGCTGGCAGGGACTCAACTAACGTACGGTATTTTGCTTCACTTTCTTTCAGCTTCTCATCAATTAATTTGCGCTCGGAAATATCCTGGGCAGTAGCCACTCGATACAGCAGATCTCCATGATCACCGAGCACGCTCACCACATCCATTTGAACCGGAAAGGTGGAACCATCCCCTTGGATCATTTTGGCTTCAAAACTGGCATGCCCGATCTGGTCTGCCTTTTGAACATTACGGCGCACATGCTCGTGGTCTGCGGGTGCGTACAGGCTGAGGATAGCAGAGCCGACAATGTCCTCCACCCTGCATTTGTGCATACTTGCGAAAGCGGGATTACAGACCACAATGCGGTTTGTGTTTGGATCGCCTATTGCAATTCCATGCGCGCAGCCATCGAACGCATCTGCCCATTGGCGAAGTTCCTCCTGTGCCTGTTTACGTTCGGTCATATCCTGCACTAGTGCAAAGAAACCTCTTACCTGTCCATTGGCAGCGATATCTGGAACGTAAGTGGCATTGACATAACGCTCTCCACCATCCTGATCAGGTATTTCAGTTTCGTAGTAAATGGTTTCCCCTTTTAACACTTTGTCAACGTATTTCGAGATCTTTTGATAGGCTGTCTGACCGAGCGTTTCCTCCATGTGTTTCCCCTCTGCCCTCTCGCCGAACCATTCTTCATACGCTTCATTCGTAAATTGATAACGGCGATCTGTGTCAATGTATGAGATCAACGCAGGCAGGGCATCGATCACTTGTTGCAGCCGCGTCTCGCCGGCACGCAACCGGGCGGTGTGACGTCGTATCAGCCAGTAGAGCAGGAGCGCTGTGACAAGCACATATCCCCAGCCTTTATACAGGCTGATAATGGCAAATATTTCCGCATTCAAAGCGATTCTGGCAGCCAGCCGGTCTGAGAATAAAATCCATAGACTGCCAATGATTAAATAGATGCCAGCGATCTGAAGGGCTCCCCAGTTGAGAGCCCCTGACAAAGAAGAGAGTGGACGCTTGTTCATAAAAGCCTCAGGGTTCAATCGATTGCATAAGTGAACACCTTATTCTCTGGACCAAAAAAAGACAAAATTGCTCCGAAAACATTTTCCTGTCCATCTAATGATATGCACATGGGGGGATTCCCTACCCTTGCATTACTGTTATGTACCTGAAATGACAGGAGTTTCTCTCTGCAAAGATGTAAATCACACCATGAAAGGCCTGTTCAATAGATGAGCAGGTGCTAGTGGGGATTTTCCTTGTCTTTTGATTATTGTCTCCTGAAATTCTTACCATCCCAGGTGGCACAATGGAAATCGTTCTTCGTGCTGTTCTTTACTTCGTACATGAGTTCATCTGCCATGTTAATGATTTGTTCAGTGCTATACGGAGGAGCCAGACAAGTCACCACACCCATGCTGAACGTTACAGGCCAGTTCCTTAGGGTCATTGCCTCTTTCAGATTGGCATGGACTTTGGAAATCACCATTTTTGCCTCCGGCTGATGAGCAGAGGGAAGCAGCAGCGCAAATTCGTCGCCGCCCACCCTGGCAACAACATCCGTTTTGCGTAATTGAGATTTCAACTCACCAGCGATGGAACGCAGGACCTCATCGCCGACCTTGTGCCCAAACAGGTCATTGACCAGCTTGAAGTCATCAATATCCATGAAAACCACTGTAATGGGATGCGGGTAGCGGCGGATACGTTCCACCTCCAGATTCAGCAGTTCATTGAAGTAACGTGCATTGACCGCACCAGTAACAAAATCAGTGCGTGCCGCCAGCCGTTCCTCCTTCTGTGATTTATGCAGCGCGGAAACCAGGAAGGAGAAGAAGGAATAAAACACAGTGCGGATCAGCGTATTCCAGAAATAGATGATCGGGTGGGAATAGGTTTCGCCTGCCGCGATCTCAGCCCCCAGCAGCATAAGTCCGCTCAGGAACGACAGGAACAATCCCATCTCTTGATTGACCGACCAGGTGACCAGGATAATCGGCACCAAATAAAACAATGAGAATACGATTTCGTTGCCGGTTAGATAATCAATTACGCCGAGCAAGCCAACTGTTATTATCCCCGCCCATTTCCAAAAAAGAGAGCTCTGGTTTTCGAGTGCAGCAAATATTCTGTATAGTTTAAATTCCATATATGATTGCAACGCTCATCCCTTAAACACTCACGATTAAATACAATTGCCCGCCGCCACAACAAGGGGAATAACTCCGGCAGCGAGCAAAAGTATTTTACACCTGAATTTGTTGCCCGTTGTTATCATTTATGATAACAGTAATTCCATTATCCTACATCCTCTGGCTTCGACCAGGGCCAACTCCTGTATGGGTTTCCTGTCCGCCTGGACAGGTCTAAACTCTCCCGGTGACGGGGGAGTTTTCACTTCCCCGGGCGTATGATCGGCATAGAGGAAATATCATTATGACTACTCTTAACTTCATCTGCATTCTCCGGCTTACATTCCTGTTGCCCCTCACTCTTTTTGCTTCATCAGTGAAGCTGTTCTTCAACACCGATGAACTGACCGAAATGGGCGTTCATATCGAGCCCTCTGACCCACAGGAAGAATGATGAGATCACTTCTACAAGGGCTTGATGACTGACATGCGTCTGAGGTGTTCCGTGTCGAATGGATTTACTGTCTACATGGCTAGGTGGAAACTCTCCCAGCGATGGGGGAAGGATCCATATTTAGGGAATAAACTAATGATGTTGAGGCTGAAAGAAACTTTCGAGGAGGTTCTCATGAATGCCGCAAATACTATACACGTCTCCCCGCTCCAGGCGCTGGGGAAAAGTCTGGGCTGGTTATTACGCTTTGCTATTCTGCTGGTTCTTTACTTCATGCTGTTTGCTGCTGGCGGAGGACTTGTAGCTCCATATCTGCCGGCTACCACGGCAGAGCCCGGATTAGTGCCTGCAAACACAGCCCTGTTGATCGTCTGTATTTCCACTGTACTGGTTATCATGTTGATGATCCACAGTTCGCGCTGGCATGGCTGGAAGTTGATGCTCTCGATGTCGGTCGCCTTCTACCTGGTGATGACGCTCGTCACGCAGTTCGAAGCCTGGTACTTCCTCCTGGACGTTACCATTGGACCTGAACTCATGTCCCGGCTCTTTCTGCAGGGGATTCCCACTGCGTTCATTTTTATGCCGCTAGCTATCCTCGTGATGGGACGCTTCCGCGCCCTGGCACAGGAACCTGCTTCCCGGGCGATTCAGCCGATGCCGCTCAAGGAATGGCTCTGGAAATTGGGAGTCATATATATTGCCTATTTGGTGCTGTACTACGCTGCTGGATATTTTATTGCCTGGCAAAACCCGGATGTGCGCGCATTTTATGGCTCGCCAGGTGATGCGCTGCCTTTCTTGCAGCAAATGGCGCATGTCTTTACGAATGATCCCTGGCTCACTCCCTATCAACTGCTGCGAACTTTAATCTGGGTTACGGGCGCAGACGCGATCATACGCGGTTCCCGCCTGTCTCTCTGGCAAACTGCACTCATCGTCGGGTTGGCGCTCAGTGTGCCGCAAAACATTGGTCACCTCCTGCCAAACCCTCTCATCCCGCTGAACAGTGTTCGCATCAGTCATCTGATCGAAACTGCTTCATCCACGTTTATCTTTGCTCTGCTCGTGACCTGGCTCTTGTATCCTAAATACGACTTCAAGAAATCTTGGACAGGAGAAATAAAATGACTCTCGCGATTGAAGTTCAGAATCTGCACATATCCTTTGCTGGCGATGTTCGCGCTGGTCTTTTTGCAGACAGCGATGCTGGTGGTCTTCGGTCAACTGGCTTTGAAAGTGAATTATATGCATGAGCCGCTCGGTACATTGCTTGTTGCGGTTGCACTGGGATTATGGGTCGCTTCGATGGGACTCTTGATCGGCGTGATCGCAAAAGAGGAGCAGCAGGTCATCCTCTTTTCGATGATCGCCATGTTCCTGTTCTCAGCGTTTGGCGGCACATGGTTCCCACTGGAAGCAACAGGTGGCGCGTTTGCCATTATCGGTAAAGCCATGCCATCAGCCTGGGCTATGAACGGTTTCCAGAACATCCTTATGCGTGGGTTGGGGTTGGAATCGGTAAGGATGCCAGTCCTCATCCTTATAACATATGCAGTAATGTTCTTTGTTCTGGCAGTGTGGAGATTTAGAAGGATGGAGACGTAGTTCCCTGTGTGTTTCTTCGTGTCCCCGGTGCTAAAGTAATTTCCCTATCCACCTGGACAGGACCAAACCATCTCACGCATGAGGCATCATCGTTTTGAATACGTATACGAAATATAGAATTCGAAGGAGAATTTCCTATGAACATCAATCGATCGGGTCTTTTCTGGGGGCTTCTATTAATCGGCGCGGGCGGGGTGGCGCTTGCCCAACAAATGGGATACATTGACCAATTCTCGGACCCACAAGTATGGATCTGGGTCTTCGCCATTGTCAGCCTCCTGGCGTTCATCAACTACGCCTTGAGCGGTTGGAAGCAGTGGGGCTGGCTTTTCCCCACGGGCGTTTTCGGTGGACTGGCATTGATCGTCGCGTTAGCTGAAGCAAATGTAGATAGTGCTGCGGTAGCTTCGCCGTTGTTCTTTGGCTTGCTGATCCCATTTGTCGCCGCGTATTTCACAGATCGCGTCCAAAATTGGTGGGCGCTGATCCCCGGCGGCGTGATGCTCTTCCTGGCATTGACCACACTGCTTGTCGACTCCACAGGAGGCGAATGGGTCGGCGCATTATTCCTCTTTATGATCGCGCTCAGTTTCCTCGTGGTCTATCTGAATAACCGCTCCCGCACCTGGGCATTGCTCGTGGCGTATATCACTGGTGTATTGGGCATTGCACCTTTGATGTCAACCGGAGGACGGGACGCGGCATATTACGGTCCCATCTTCCTCTTCGCGGTCGCCCTGCCTTTCTTCCTTATCTACTTCCGCTCCGTGGGGAATTGGTGGGCGATCATTCCCGCCGGTTCAGTGACGGTGGTTGCCATCATCGCCGCGCTCGCCATTGCCGGGCTGATACGCAATGAAAATGAAGGCGGATATGCCAATGCCCTGTTGATGGGTGGGCTGGCCGTCACCTTTGCCGTGGTCTGGCTGCGGCATGCCAGGCCGTGGGCAAAGATCGTGACCATTGTCCTCGCAGCGCTGGCGGTCGTTTCCGTTTTCTTTGCAGCCAATTCCCAGATCCTCTGGCCGGTAGCGATCATTCTGGTGGGCGTCTATTTGTTTTACACAGCGTTGCGCCCCAAGGCAGCTTAACCATCCTTTGGCTGGTATGAAAACTCTCCTAGAGATAGGGGAGTTTCTATTAAAGAGGCGTATGCTTGTGGAACAGAAGTCGGGCCTAAGAAGAAAGAAGCGAGAGATTGTAGCCTGTAGAGTAGAAGAATAGAATGGAAGAAGGACAAAACTGATTAAAAAAGGCCTGCTCATAGACACCGTCTGTGTGGCGGGAAAGATCGGATACACAATCCATAAAGGAGGTCCAAATGATACTTGCAATGGTCGTATTCCTTATTTTCTGTGTAATTGTGGTGTTGTTTCAATTAGCACTTGCACTTGGAGCGCCTTGGGGTGAATATACAATGGGTGGCAGGTTTCCTGGAAAGCTTCCAACGAAAATGCGAATAGCCGCTTTGTTTCAGATAATGATTCTTTTCGTTATTGCGTTTATAGTATTGATTAAATCAGGCTTGGCATTTAGCCAATTTTATGACATGAGTAAAACTGCCATCTGGTTCGTTGTTGCCTTCTTTGCCATAGGTTCAATACTCAACTTATTGACACCGAGTAAAGGGGAGAGAGCAATTTGGGGACCAGTTAGTATCCTACTTTTCATAATCAGCATCATTGTGGCATTGACATCTTAAAAAAAGGGCATTGTTATCTATGTTAATGAGATTCAAGTCATGTTATTGTCTCCCTAAATGCTTTAATGCCATGTCGGCGCGCTCCCAAAAGAATAACCTGTCCACTTGACCAGTTCGAGACTCTCCCATCGGCGTGGGTATGGCAACATGGATGACTGCTGCCGGTGGATGGGATCGATCGTGTCAAGAAATAATAAAAGAAAGTGCTGATGCAAAAATGAAACCAACATTACGAAACTATCAGACCGAGGAAGATTATTGGTGCATTCGGGAATTCCTGCGTGAGGTATCCATGTCGAATAGCCGGCATGATTTCGCCTGGTCGCTTCTGCGCTGGGATTACTGGCGCTGGCATGTCAACGAAAACATTTTCCATTTCAAGCTGCATGATGTGATCACACTCTGGGAGGCGGATGGGCAAATCGTGGCCATGCTCAACCCCGATGGTGAAGGCGAAGCGTTCTTCCAGATCCATCCTGCGTATCGCGATCATGTATCAGTGGCTCAAATGCTGGATGTCGCCGAGCAAAAATTGCCCAGAACAAAAGAAGATGGCAAAAGGGAACTGATCGCATGGGTGAATGCGGATGATCACTCGACAAAGAATCTTTTCACCGAACGAGGCTATATGCGCTCAAAATTCCATTCTGAACACATGCGCCGGCGCTTCTTTTCACAGCCGATCCCTGATTCCGTACCCCCAAGCGGGTATACCGTCCGCGCCCTGGGTGATGAGAGTGAATTGCCGGCGCGCAGCCGGCTTTCCTGGAAGGTTTTTCATCCCGATGAACCCGACGAAAAATATCAGGGCTGGGATTGGTATAAAAACGTCCAGCGTATTCCCATTTACCGCCGCGATCTGGATATCGTCGCGGTCGCACCGGATGGAGAGCCCGCCGCGTTTTGCACCGTCTGGTTCGATGACATCGCGCGTACCGCGGTCTTTGAACCGGTGGGCACTCACCCGCATCACCAAAAGCGCGGACTCGGCAAAGCCGTCATGAGCGAAGGTCTACGCCGCGCCCAAAGACTCGGCGCAACGTTGGCAACCGTCAGTTCATATTCAACTGGCGCACATGCGTTGTATGAATCCATGGGTTTTACCGAGTTTGACCTGCTTGAGCCGTGGATCAAGGAATGGTGACCGCGCGAGTGCGACGCACCCTCAAATAGGAAGCATAGAATGGTGACTTGCCTTCCTCAGACATACTATCCATTCGGATAGTGAAAACTCCCCTATGGTTGGGGGAGTTTTTCGTTTGCAACGGCTAAGATGCAGTTGAAAAAATACCGTCCCGAAGGTTCCTACAATTCAGACCTGCCTCCCACCCAAACCTTCGGGATGTTCTGAGGTGATCACAATGAAAAAATTATTCAAATTGATTGGAATTCTGGCTGGGATTGGAATCCTTGTCGTGATTGTCATGTTCGCCCTCCTGCCGTGGATGGACCGTTGGGGCGCAACGAACGACGAAATTGCCGCCTCTTTCTCAGGGGATGAGTTGGTCCCGTCTCCGCGCTTGCTCTACACTCGATCCGTTACAGTCAACGCGACTCCCGAACAGATCTACCCGTGGATCGTCCAACTCGGCGCAGACAAAGCCGGCATGTACAGTTACACCTGGCTGGAGTCCCTTATACAATGCCCGCAAACCAACGCGGATCGCATCCACGAAGAATGGCAGGATTTGAAAGTAGGCGACAAGGTGCTAATGTGTCCCGATGTCAACGCGCCGCCCGCGTATGAAGTGGCGCTGATCGAACCGAACCGCGCCATAGTCATGGGACACAAGCGAAGCAGTCCTGTGGACCAGGCAAACGGCACATGGTCCGACGTCTGGCAGTTCATCCTCCTCCCACAATCTGACGGCACGACGCGCCTCATCCTCCGCTCACGCAGTACGATGGAAGGTCTTCTCTGGGATGCGATGCGCCCCGGCGAATTCATCATGGTGCGCGGCAGGTTGCTGACCCTCAAACAACGCGCCGAAAATACAGATTTTGTCCCGCCGGTGTCCAATCTGAAAACGGTCAGCATGTCCGAATTCGGGCGAGACATTTCACTCTCTTACGATCCCAAACTGACGTCCAGCGTGGGAACGGGAACCGTCCCTGCCGTGCCAATAAGCGACCAGGTCATGTTTGCCGAGTCGCATCCCGCATACGCACAGATCCGCTTCATGGGGTTCCTGAATGGATGGAAGTACGACCTGCCCATCTATGCCGAGAACCGCGTGGCGCAGGTGATGGTCTTCCGTATTTCGGATTTCCCTGGATACGGTGATGACAGCCTGCAGGGTTTCGTGAACCAATCACAGGCATTGTCAAATCTCCTTCAAAATGGCGTGGATGCCAGTCATTGCGCGCAGCCGTTGATGGACTATGAGTCGGCGCTGCCCTTCCTGCCGTGGACCAATTCCAAACAAGCCTTCTGCTCCCAACCCAAAGTTATCGATTTCGCTAACGGCATCGGGATACGCTATCTGACCTATTACGCCCAAGACCCCAGCCCCGCGCTGGAAAGCCATATCTTTTACACGTTCCAGGGCATCACCAATGACGGGCAGTTTTACGTCTCGGCATTCTTCCCTGTTCAGACGGGCATATTCCCCAATGAGCCACCTGCCTGTCCGCAATGTGGTGAGCCAAACTATGATCCATTTGCAGAGTGGACGGCAGTCCTTACGGAACAACTGGACCAACTGAACGCCCAGCCGGGAGATGAGTTTGCGCCCTCGCTGAAGCTCCTGGACCAATTGATCGAGTCCATTCACATTGATAATTAATTCGGTTCAAAGAGAAATGTTCATGCGCAAGATATTTCTCACTATTGCAATATTGGTAGTCACTGCTGTCCTGTTAGCAACGATCATGCCCGTTAACGCGGGATCGGGTTCCGAGCCGGTACTGGGCGAAGTCGAGGTGTCCGGATTGGACGTATCCATTTTGGACACGGCAGCGCTCGATGCCTATATCACCGGGCAGATGTCAAAACACGGAATCATGGGAATCTCCATCGCGGTCACATCCGGAACTGAGATCATTTACCTCAAGGGTTATGGCACGGCAGGAAAGGACCGCCCAATGACGCCACGGACGCCGATGTATATTGGCTCGGCAAGCAAATCATTTACCGGGCTGGCAATCGCGCAACTGATCGAGCAGGGCAAAATTGATCCCAATGATCCCGTGAAAACGTACATCCCCTGGTTCAAAGTTGCAGATGAAGATGCGTCGGCGAAGATCACGGTGGGATACTTGCTCCATCACGTCAGTGGACTTTCAGAGGCAGGTTTTACGGTTGTGTTACCTCATGATGCGACGAACGAAGATGCCGTGCGCGCACTGGCTTCTGCAACATTGACCGCGCCCATCGGCGCAAAGTTTCAGTATTTCAATGTTGGTTATGACGTGCTGGCTGTCGTTGTGCAGAATGTCAGTGGCATGAAGTATGAAGATTACATCCAACAATATATTTTTGACCCGCTGGAGATGACCCACACCTACACCGACCCTGACGTTGCTCGTGCGAACGGACTCTCGCAAGGCTATAGCCGTTTCTTTGGTTTCACCGTCCCGCAAAGACAGCCGCATCGCGTGTTCGAGATCGGTGCGGGTTATATCATTTCGACCGCGGAAGACATGGCGCACTATTCCATGGCGATGGATAACGCAGGCATCTATAAAGGTAATCAATTGTTGACGGTCAAAGGCATGGATATGCTCTTCGCGCCCGTGCGGGGCTACGGCATGGGCTGGTTCATCGAACAGGGTCATATTTTTCACGGTGGCGCGAACGAAACGTTCAAGACCTATGTGGATATTTACCCGTTGCGCGATATGAGTATTATCCTGCTCATCAATCAGGGCTACATGTTCGATCATTACGTTTCGGCTCCGCAGATATTCAAAGGTGTCGAAGCGATCGTGCTGGGGCGTACGCCACCTTCTGTCACGGAGGGCTGGTCGGTCAAATACATCGGTTGGGTGTTGCTGGCGTTCGTGCTTGCCTTGAGCATTTTCCAAATTCGCAATTTGCGCTCCCTGCGCAGTTGGACGGCTCGTGCCCGTAACTGGTCAGCTGGAAAAAAGATTTGGGATACCGCCGTCAGTTTCCTCATTCCTACCATCATTCTGATCGTCATATTCAGCCAGCTCAAAGCCTTTTATGGTTATCGCTTCAACCTGACGTATCAACTGGTTATGATGTCCCGCACGCTGACTGACATCACCATTTTGATGATCGTCGGCTCGGTTCCCGATTACGTGCAGGGATTTGTCAAGATGTATTGGATACTCAATGATAAAGCAACCAAATTTCAGCAAGTCGTTCGCTGGAAGCCACACCCATAAGTACAGATGGCTGTCTATCCCCGTAATTCAGTTCTTTCTCACCTGCCAACCGATACCTGATCCTGGTATGACTTGAAAAAAGTTTGGAGGCAGAATGAAACATTTCCAACTCTCTTTATTAATGCTGTTTGTATTCCTGTTCAGTTCCTGTGCGCCCGTTGTCCCGACGAGTGCACCTGTGCCGACACAAGTCACTGATACTCCAACCGCTGTCCCAACTGCGCCCACAGAAGCCTTCCATTCCATGAATATGATCAAGATTTCTGCGCCGTCCCTCTCGGACAATCTGGTGGGGGAACCAACAGAGCGGACGATATATGTTTATCTGCCGCCTTCCTACAGCACAACGGATAAACATTATCCCGTGATCTATTATTTGCCAGGCTACGGTGATAGCGCCATGATCGGCTTCCGGCTGCCCGGAGACGTGGACTCCCTGATCGAAAGTGGTCAGGTCAAGGAGATGATCATTGTGGTTGCCAGCGGCGACAGCAAACTGGGTGGGAGTTTTTATGTCAATTCCCCGATGACCGGGAACTGGGAGGATCATATCGTGGACGATGTGGTCGGTTATGTGGATGATCACTTCCGCACACTGCCACAGGCTGAGTCGCGCGGCATCACCGGTCATTCCATGGGCGGGTTTGGGGCGTTGAACATCGCCATGCATCGCCCGGATGTGTTCGGCGCGGTCTACAGCATGAGCCCGGGCTTGTTCGATGAAAACGGACTTGCCGAGTCGTTCATGTTTGCTCAGGAGCGAATTATCAGGAATTTTGTGGATTATGAAAAGGAACTCGCAGCCCTTTCTTTGGGCGAAGCGCAGAAGAGAATGTTCGCATCTCCTCAGGAGTTCTCTCTGGCTTACGGTTATGCCTTCGCCCCAAACCCCGACCGGCAGCCTCCATATTTTGATTATCCCTATACAGAAGTGGATGGTCAGTTGGTGCGCGATGACGAGGTCTGGAAAAAATGGGAGAGTGGCTTTGGTGGTATCGCAGAGGAGGCCGTGCAGTACAAAGACAATTTACTGAGACTCAAAGGCATCCTCGTGGACTATGGCATTCACGATGAGAACCTGTGGATCCCGAAAGGCTCCGAGTATTACGGTGAGCAGCTTACGGCCGCGGGCATCCCTGTCAAAGTGGAAAGCTACAACGGCAATCATTCCAATCAATTAGGAGAACGGATCAGTGAGTACATGCTGCCGTTCTTCTCAACCCTGTTGAAGTTCGAGTAGGGAAGTTTGCATCGGGCAAAAGTTTCTTTTCAAGATAATTTACCTGTCCACTCGGACAGTCAAAGACTCCCCTAAAAGCGGGGGAGTCTTTTTGGTAAAAAACGTATTATCCCATTGTAAGGATATGTTCCTCGCTTGAACAGCACCTTCAGGAAGGAAATTGCAGCCCGCCGGAGACATCCAGCATGAATACAAAAAAACTCATCCTCTCAACTTCCTACATCCTTTGGGGAGTCATCCTGGTCTGGGGCGTTGTGTTTGCCGATAATACGATTTATCCTGTTATTTCCACAAGGTATCCGCATGTTCCCTCATTTGTGAATGACACCCTTTCAAAAGCGGTCATGTTGTTCGTCGCGTTCATGCCGGTCTTTTGGGCTCCGAAATTTTTTGGATATCAGATCGGCTCGATAAACAAACATTGGAAATTGTTATTGGGTATGGGAGCTTTTTTCGTTGTCACACCGTTGTTATATCGCCTGATCCTGGGTGAAACTCCTTTCGGAGCAAACACCTGGTTCTTCGAGGGAGTCGTTGTCCCGCTTGAAGAGGAAGGGTTTTTCCGCGGCATCCTGCTCTCGATGCTCTTGTGGGGATTTGGAAAGATGTATCCGGCCGCGACAGCAGATTGGTTGGCTATCTTTTTCAGTACTCTGATCTTTTCCACCGCGCATCTGAATAATCTGGGTGAGTATCCGAGCAATTTTATTCTGTTCCAGGTGGGCTTTTCGACAGTACTGGGTTTTGCATTCGGATATGCCCGTGTCAAAACAGGGAGCATTTACCCTGCCATCCTGCTTCATGCTCTATTCAATTTAGCTGGGACAGTCTAGCACCCAGGATTCAGAAATCCAAATGACGCGAACGAAAGGTTGAACCATGCAAACACGTACATCAAAACCCACTCAGATGTCCATCTCAGGTTCAGGGGCAACTGCAATCTCCCATCCCTGGCTGATGCTGATCTCACGCTCGGCATTGTTCCTGTTCTTCCAGATATTGATCGCGCTCATTTTGACGGCAGCACGTACACCGTCTGCGTGGGTTGAATCCGCGAGATGGTGGACTTTCCTGCCCATCTTCGCCAACATTGTTTCCATTTATTTGCTGGTGCGCCTGTTCCGTGCAGAGGGCAAACACTACCTCGACATCATCAAATTTTCTCGCACCACGCTCAAGACAGACCTGCTCTGGTTCTTTGGTGCGAGCATTATTGGCATGCCCATCGTCTCTGCGCCGATGAACATCCTGGGTGCCGCAATCTTTGGCGACCAGATGGTGCCCATTAATATGATGTTCATTCCTTTGCCAGCATGGGCACTGGTAGTAAGCCTGCTCTTCCCGCTCACGATCGGGTTTGCTGAATTGCCTACGTATTTTGGTTACGCCATGCCGCGGCTCGAAGCGCAGATCAAAAACGGCTGGGTTGCCTGGCTGATCGCCTCCTTTTTCCTGGGCGCGCAGCATATGTTCCTGCCGCTGATCCTGGATGGCCGCTTTATGCTCTGGCGACTGCTCATGTACCTGCCCTTCGCTCTCTTTGCTGGACTGATGCTCAAACTCCGCCCAACGCTGCTGCCCTACTACATGATCGTCCATGCATTGGTGGATGTGTCAGCAGTCGCCGTCTATTTGATGATATAAACCCGCCTCCACTGCGCGACAGCCGGTTATGGGTTCCGTTATCAGGGTGGATTCCCCCCTCGAACGCGATCGACTTTTTGTCCCGAACGAATCGCAGGCATACGGTAAAATTCGTTTTACGTGAGAGGAGAGCGATATGTCTCAATTTGATTTGTTCAGCGCAGGTCAATCCAAATATTCATCGCTCGATGAACTGCTCCATGAAATGAAGCGTATGAAGGAGGACCCGCTCGCGAAGGCGGGCACGAATGTGGTCATCAGCCGGGGGAATCCCAAAGCAAGATTGCTGATCATCGGGGAAGCGCCGGGTCCGGAGGAAAACGTCAAGGGGAAACCGTTTGTAGGACGTGCGGGACAGATGCTCGATAAGATCCTGCAAGCCGCAAACTTTGACCCCGAAAAGGATGTATTCATCACCAATTCGGTCTTTCGTATGCCGCCCGGTGAGGATGGAAAGGCCTTTCGCAAACCGACCACTGAGGAGATCGAATACTATCGCCCCTGTGTACTTGAGATCATCCGGTTGATCGACCCGCTCATTATGCTGTTGACCGGGAATGTTGCCTGTCAATCCATCCTCGGAAAGACCGGGATCACCAGTCTACGCGGAAAGTGGGTGCAGGTGCAGGAACGCTGGGCAATGCCGATCTTCCATCCATCATATTTATTGCGAAACCCCGTGCGTGAACCCGGCTCGCCAAAAGCGCTCATGTGGGATGACATTAAAAAGGTGCGAAAAAAATATGATGAGTTAGCGGGGAAATAACGAACTCAGACCAAGCCTTCTTTTACAGTCCGAATCAATGCGTCCCGTTCGACGGTAATGTTCTCGTTTAGCCGCGCCGCGGCAATGACAGGCATCCAGCGCTTCCGTTCATTTTCCATATCAGGTCTGAGTACATGATAGCGATCCATATAGGCTCGCTGATAGAGCCTGATCATCATACGAAGCACGGGACTCACCTGTTTCCCCGCGGCTTTCGCGCCGATGCTGAGAATCAGGCTGGTGCGCGCCACATCCGCCCAGGGACTGCCTGAGCAGGCGGTCATCCAGTCAATGACGACCGGTCCTGTTTGCGTGAGGAGCACATTCCCGGGATGATAGTCGCCGTGACAGACGTTCTGCCGATCGGGCAAAGCCTCAAGCAGGGCGAAGACACCCCTCCGCCAGTCATCCGTGAGCTGCGGCGCTTTGCCGATGTCGTCATGCAGCCGGTCTTTATAGGATGGCAGACCGGGGATGGATTCCTGATGGATCTTCGCCTGCAGTTCTGCCAGTAAGCGTGCATGCTTGAACAGATTCCAGGGGCGGGTGTTCATGTCCTGGAGCATGGACACTCCATCGAGGTGCTGATACAGCAACCCACGCCTGCTATTTGCTTCAACGATCTCGCCGGCTTTCGGGGAAGGGATCCCGGCTTCATAAACTGCGCGTGCAATCCTCGCTTCGTGTTCCACCCAAACCGGCGGGCACCAAGCGCGATAGAGCTTCAGGATCTGGTGATTATCCCATACATAGATTTCAGCCGTGCGTCCCTGAGCAATGGGAGCGGAAGATATTTCCTTCAATCTCTCACCACCCTTCTGCCAGCCATTTGAGGTACATCTCAAAGTTGACGACCCAGTAGGTGTAATGATGCCCTCCATCATCGACGTACAATTGATTCTCCACGGCTGTTTCATCGAGGATGGATTTCATCACCCGGGCGCGTTCGAGCATGAACGGATCCTGCTCGCCGCTGTTCATGAAGACGCGCGTGCGGTTGGCGTCATTCATCTGCGATAACCACAGGCGGATCTGTGTCTCTTCGCCAGAGATGGCTCCCGCGCCAAAGATGCCCGCACTGGAGAACCGATCGGGATACTGGAATGCCAGGCGATACGCCGCGATCCCGCCCAATGAGCCGCCTGCCACCGCTCGATAGCGGCGGTCGTCCGCGATTGGATATTGACTCTCCACGAAGGGAATCAATTCCTTGGAGATCGTCTCTGCCAGGGGATCGGAATCTATGTTTTCAGTCGTAACAATAATCAGTGGAGGAATTTCACCGGTGAGGATCAACCGGTTGATAATTTCGGCAAGCCCGGCGGCGAACCATGAATCGGGCGAACTGCTGCGACCCGGGACAAGGTAAAGCACCGGGTAATGGATTTCGCTTTCCGCGGAGAAACACGGTGGAAGGTAGACCCGGTAACTGTATGCGTATCCACGCACCGGCTGGGAAAGATCCGCACGGATGATTTCTCCAGCAGCTGTGCATCCCTCAGGCAGCGTTGCCAGCGTGACAGGCATTGGCGTTTGCGCAGCTGTCGTTCCACATCCCCATAAAAGAGCTAGGAAGATTACGCTGAAGGTTTTGCTCATGCCTTTAAGTTTACAGGATCCCAAAACTTTCCTCATTCAGCCATTGTAAACTTTTTTCCATTCTTTCCAGGCGTAGGCTGGCAATCTCCTGCGCACGCGGAAGGGTGAAGCGCCCCTGAATCCCGTAGCGGCGTGAAATAATGCGTTTGTAGCAGGTCTCCACGTTTTTGGGACCACGCGCGAATTCACGTGCCATGCCGATCATGCCGAGAAACTCAAGCATGTCCGCTTCGCGCAATAACAGGGCTTCATTGGATTGTGTCGGGCGCATATCGCGGTAAGCGTGCAGTTCAATGGTTTCGAGCAAAATGGTCTTTTGCCCGGTAGTCAGCTCCAGATGGGGCAGGATCTCTGCCTCCACAACCTGGCGCGAACGGATGGCATGTTCCACATCCTTTTTAATGTAACGCGGGAAGGCTCCCCAATCGTGCATGTAGGCTGCCAGTTCCATAATATGGGAATCATATGGAATGTCTGT
>DATKED010000299.1:0-6388 GCA_035512375.1 Anaerolineales bacterium | reverse complement strand
CTTTTCGTGATGGTTGGCGGGCTGGAGGCAGTCGGCGTGTTGGAAAGCATTGTTGGCCTGCTGGAGGGTCTATCTAGTATCCCACCGATATGGTTTGGGGTCAGCTTGATCTGGTTCGTTGCCGTGCTCTCCGCTATTGTGGATAATGTCCCCATCACAATTGCATTGATCCCCGTCATTCATGGGCTTGGCGAAGCGGGTATGGATATCACCCCTTTGTGGTGGGCGCTTGCATTCGGCGCGGGTTTCGGAGGCAATGGAACGATCATTGGTTCGACCGCCAATATTATTGTAGCAACGCTCTCCGAAAAAACGCGGACGCCCATTACCTCCTGCTTATGGAATCGGCGCGGCCTTCCTGTGATGTTGCTCACGTATGCAATTGCAAGCATACTGTACGTAATCATGTATAAAGTTTTCTGGCAGGTTATCGTCACTGAAGGAGAAGTGTCTCAACGTCACTCGTTGTCAGACGACAGCGGGTTGTTCTGATGTCAACGAAGTGAATTCCAGTTTTTCCTTTCCGCGTTCTACCAGAATAGTCTCGCCTTCATGGAAATCGCCGCTCAGAATCTTAATTGCCAGTGGGTCTTGAAGTTCGCGTTGGATCGCTCGTTTAAGGGGACGGGCACCATAATCAGCATCATAACCAACTTCGGCTAAGTACGCGCGCGCCTGCGGACTAATCTCCAGCCGATAGCCGCGCTCTGCCAATAGTGCAGAAACATGTCGCAGTTGGATCTCCACCACCTGCACTAGGTCTTCGCGGCTGAGCGCGTGGAAGATGATAATCTCGTCAATACGGTTTAGGAACTCAGGACGGAAATGTTCCTGCAAGACATGCGTAATCGAATCGCGCATTACATTGACTTCCCTGCCGCCCATCCAGAGCTCACCACCCAGGTTGGAGGTCATGACCACGAGCGTGTTGCGAAAATCCACTGTGCGTCCCTGACCATCTGTCAGCCGCCCATCATCCAATAGTTGCAGCAGCACGTTGAATACATCCGCGTGCGCCTTCTCGATTTCATCGAACAGCACCACGCTGTACGGCCGGCGACGCACCAACTCGGTCAGTTGACCGCCTTCCTCATAGCCAACATACCCTGGAGGCGCTCCGATCAAGCGGCTGACGGTGTGCTTCTCCTGATATTCACTCATATCGATGCGGATCATGGCATGTTCATCATCGAACATGAATTCAGCCAGGGCGCGTGCCAATTCGGTCTTGCCCACGCCTGTTGGTCCGAGAAATATGAATGAGCCAAGTGGACGATTCGAGTCTTGCAGACCAGCCCGCGCACGGCGCAGGGCATTTGAGACAGCCTTCAAGGCATCCTCTTGTCCAACTACTCTCTCGCGCAACCGATCTTCCATGTGCAGAAGTTTCTGAGTCTCGCCTTCCAATAGTTTCGAAATAGGGATGTGGGTCCAACGGGAAACGATCTGGGCGATCTCCTCAGCATCCACTTCCTCTTTTAGCAAAGCGCCACCCTGAGCTTGTAGTTCTTTCATGCGGCGTTCTTCGTCCGCCAGTTTCTTTTCCAATTCAGGTAGAGTCCCATAGCGTAAGCGAGCAACTTTCTCCAAATCGGTCTGCCGCTCGGCACGTTCGATCTCCTGACGTGCCTGTTCGATCTTCTCTTTGGTTGTACGCAGTTCAGCGATGGCTTGTTTCTCGGTTTGCCAGCGTGCCTGAAGTTCATGGGATTTTTCTTTTAAGTTAGCCAGTTCTTTTTCGATGTTCCCAAGCCGTTCCTTGGATGCTTTATCCTTTTCCTTTTTAAGCGCCTGACGCTCGATCTCAAGCTGCATCACCTGACGGTCAACCGTATCCAACGCCTGCGGTTTGGAATCGATCTCAGTCCGCAGACGCGCAGCCGCCTCATCAATCAGGTCAATGGCTTTGTCGGGAAGGAAGCGGTCGCTGATGTAACGCTGTGAAAGCGTAGCCGCGGCAAGAACCGCAGCGTCAGTGATCCGCACGCCGTGATGGACTTCGTAGCGTTCCTTGAGTCCGCGTAGGATGCTGACCGTATCCTCCACGGACGGCTCTTTCACAATCACTGGCTGGAAACGGCGCTCCAATGCGGGATCTTTCTCAATATATTTGTGATACTCATTGAGCGTGGTCGCGCCGATCAGGTGTAGTTCACCGCGCGCCAGCATCGGCTTGAGCATGTTACTGGCATCCATCGCACCCTCCGCTGCGCCCGCACCGACGACTGTGTGCATTTCATCCAGAAACAGGAGGATCTCCCCTTCTGAATCTGTGATCTCTTTCAATACGGCTTTCAAGCGTTCTTCAAATTCGCCGCGATATTTTGCGCCTGCCACTAAGGCGCCCATATCCAATTGGACGAGACGTTTGTGCTTGAGTCCTTCGGGGACATCTCCATTAATAATACGCTGGGCTAATCCCTCGACGATAGCAGTTTTCCCAACACCCGGTTCACCGATCAAGGCTGGGTTGTTCTTGGTGCGACGGGACAAAATCTGGATGGTGCGGCGGATCTCCTCATCGCGTCCGATGACCGGATCAAGTTTGCCCTGACGGGCCATGGCGGTCAGATCCCGGCCGTATTTTTCTAGTGACTGAAAAGTTCCTTCTGGATTCTGCGAAGTGACGCGCTGGGAGCCGCGCACCTGTTTCAAAGCGGACAGGATGGTATCCTTGGTCAGACCGAATTGAGTTAGACGTTTGCTTTCGCTACTATCTGCCAGACCGAGGAGTATATGCTCGGTAGAAACATAATCATCCTGCATGCCCTTGGCGTAGCGTTCAGCGGCAGAAAGAACTTCCCCAGTTTGGTTTGATAAGCTAATATCCAGGTTGGCGCCCTGAACCTTGGGTCTTTTCTCAAGCTCGTTGCTCAACTCATCTTGAATGGCTTGCGTTCCGCCAGATGCTTTGGTAATGATTGCCCGGACGATCCCATCCTGCTGTTGAACGAGCGCCAATAGTAAGTGGATGGGTTCGACAGATTGATGCTGATATTCCTGTGCCAGTCGCTGGGCAGCGAGTATGGCTTCCTGGGATTTTTGTGTGTATTTATCAATGTTCATGGAATCCTCCGAATATCATTCCTGAATTTCCAGTTCGATCCAGGTGGCTTCATAATAGACTTCGCGGTAACGAACCAGACGCAAATGCTGACTGGCAACCTGAGCCGTCAACTCGGCTTCCAACTGACGGACACGAG
Source organism: Anaerolineales bacterium (assembly GCA_035512375.1). Taxonomy (GTDB): domain Bacteria; phylum Chloroflexota; class Anaerolineae; order Anaerolineales; family Villigracilaceae; genus Defluviilinea. The sequence continues at coordinate 3,185 of DATKED010000299.1, read as the reverse complement.
ACTGCAATTCGATCACCTGGCTGCGCAGGTGCAGGATCGTTTCAGCCGCGGCCTCATCAACTCCCAGATCATTTTTTAGACGCTGTTGACTGCGCGATTCATAACCTTCGTAAGGACCAAACCAATATTTTTTTGGAGGGGGATTTTCGGGGATCATCATTTGACCTCGTTTGGCTCAGCGTGTTTTTGACGGGCAGACGCAAGGGCGCGGATGCTGTCGACTTCCTGATCGGTCAGCGCATCTGGCAGAACCAGTCTGACGCGCGCAAACAGGTCGCCGCGAGTCTTGGGATCGCCTACGTGAGGCATGCCTTTGCCGCGGATGCGGAAACTACGGTTGGCGTGGGTGCGGGGCGGGATCGTCAGGGTCAGCGGGCGTTCCATTGCGGGGATGCGGACCTCGCCCCCGGCAATGGCAGTGAAAATATCGAGCGGCACATCCATGTACAAGTCATCGCCTTCACGCTCGAAGGTCTCGTTTGGTAGGATTTGGATGATCAAATACAGATCCCCGGCCGGCGCGCCACTCTGACCCGCCTCACCCTGACCTGTCAGCCGGACCCGTGACCCAGTCCGCACCCCCACTGGAATTCCGGCGGTGAAGCGATGTCCGTCCATTTCCAGTGAGCGCTGTGTGCCGTGAAAAGCCTCTTCCAGAGTCAGCTCCACTTCGTATTCGACATCCCGTCCACGGCGCGGACTGGGCGAAGCGGCTCGACCCTTGCCGCTCTTGCGCGCCTGGCCAAAGATATTGGTGAAGAAATCGGAGTAAGGCGAATCGCTTCCGAAGAGGTCTTCCATATCTTCGGGGCTGGCATATTGGACGCGCGCGCCTTTGCCTGCTTGCGCCACGCCGGCATTCTGGGATGCCGACCAGTTTTGCCAGTCGAAATCCTGTTGGCGATTGCCAGTCTGCTGCCATTGCTGGTATTGCGCCCGCAACTCATCATACTTCTTGCGCTGCTTCACATCCGATAGAACCTGGTAAGCCTCATTGATCGTCTTGAACTTTTCTTCAGCGTCTTTATTACCCGGATTTACATCTGGGTGATGCTTGCGCGCCAGCTGGCGGAAGGTTTGCTGGATGACTTTCTTATCGGCAGTTGGCGCCACGCCCAGAATTTCGTAATAATCTTTAAAGTCCATAGAGCACCGTTTTATTCGTATTCTTGTTCCGCGTTGGATACTTTGCTTTTTGAAGATTGCCATCGCTGATGAGCAAACTTAATTTCCTCTTCTGCATGGGTGTTGCAAGCAACCAGTGCCTGTCTTTCATCGGACACGATATGTCCGCCGGGACCGGTTACTGTGCAATCCAGCAATTTACCTTGCGGGTATACACAACAAAAAGGTTGAATAATTTGGCGCATACAATACAGCCATGAATCTCGACTACATTTTTATTTTCAGACATTATCATCTCCCCTTTTGAGCCAACCTTTTTGCTGCCAGGAATCCAAATATCTGGGCTCCGGCCAATATTTTCCGGGAATGAAGTCGGAACATTCAACGGGAAATATGCCCCCGCCACGGTTGGATCGTGACCAGCCAAATTCGATCTCGCGGTCACAATTTGCGCAATTCACATAAAACTTGTCATTGCCCGGGTTATCCTGAGGCTCGAAAATCTCATACTCTTCCGGTTTGGAAGAAGAATTATCTTTTGTGTACTCACCGAAATCCCATCGCCCATCTTCATCGTCTTTATCTTTCTCAACTTTTTCCTTGAACTTAAAGACCCACGTATGATCCGCTTCAAGCGCTCCCCATTCCTGCCAGGTTTCACTATCAGGGCCGGCGAGAATGTTCCAAACGCGATAAACGGTCAATTTATGACCGCCGCATGTTTTACAGGTAAACTCCCAGGGTTGATCGTCATTCATAGCCATACTCCTTTCATAACGATGTCAATCACGCGAGTTTAATAGTTTCGCTGTTGTTTACGGCGTTCGCGAACCTGGCGTTCAACAGCATCCAAGGCTTGAAATAGAATTTTTGTACGTTGTCGATAATCATTGACAATAGTTGTAGCGCCGATTGAACGCCCAACGGCTTTATTTCTTGACAAACAGCAAGGTTTCCACAGACTGTAGATTTTTAGCCAACAATCCAAGGTCTGCCTGCGCAGTGGGCGAGTTGGTATCCATGCTAGCCAATATCAGATTGAGACGTGTCTGCATGCTGGCCGCCAGGTTGGCGTCAACCGTTTCTACCAATGGTTTCAAAGTTTCCAAACGAGCGGCTGTGCCCGACAAAGCAACTTTTGCCCCTGAAAGGTTATCGTTTTGGAGATCGATATGGGCAGTCTTGAGTTCGACAAGTGTTCTGAGTAATTCGATATGCAGATTGGCGGAATCCAAGTCTGCTTGCAAATTCTCTTTGTCCTGTTCGAGCGCCGAAATGCGGTCATTTGCCGCTGCAAGTTGCGCAGACAGGTCATCCACCTGGCTTTGAAAGTCTGCCATGGACTGTTTCGCCTGGCTGAGCTCGGCTTTCATGGGGCTATAGCGCGCAAAGTGGTCGGTCAGGAAACCTGCTAGAAAGACGACAGCAACTGCCGCCAGCCCAATCAATGCAAGGCGCAAGATACGTTGGAAACGCTCCACTTTTTGGGGCTTTTCCGCTTGAACAGGGGAAGATTCTGTCTCTGCATGTTCTAATTCGGGCGTAGATTGTTCCGATGCGGGGGCGGGTGAAACAGTTTTGGGGTTTTCGGATTCGGGTTTATTTGGTTTAGCAGTCATCGTGATACTCCTTTGGTTGGTGTTCGTTCATGGCTGCGCTCCTTCTGGCAATCATCATAATCGCTTGTATTGATTGATTTTGAAAGCGTTCCACGGGTTGGTTTAATAGTTTCGCTGTTGTTTACGGCGTTCACGAACCTGCCTTTCAACAGCATCCAAAGCGCCATCCAGAGTGGATTGAAACTGCTCGCCCTTTTCGGTGGCTGCGATATGATCTGATCCCATATAAACGACTATCGTCACTTCGTTTATATACGACGTCTGATGTTCCTTCGCAGGCTGCTTGAAGTTAACCGCCGCGCCGGATATATCAGTATGACCTTCCGCCAGTTTGCTAAGCCGGTCTACGGCAAGAGTGTAGTATTCGTTCTCGTTTTTCTTTACGTCATCAATTTCGTTATTAAACTCAACCGGGAAATTTGCTTTGTCCATTTTGTGCTC
>DATKED010000298.1:0-9442 GCA_035512375.1 Anaerolineales bacterium | reverse complement strand
GCCATGCTGCTGCGGATTTCAATGTGGTCGAGACCACATATTTACGCAAATTGTTCAACACGTCGGCAAATGGGTCACCTTCAGCGGGCTCAAACGCCTCGGCGTGAGTCTGCCAAGTCTTGCGTCCTAATAGAAGGGTATCGGCTTGGTTTAGCTCCTGCAGGATGTTCGTGCCAATAGGGCCCGGTCCAGCCACCATGCGCAAATCCACCTTCCGTGTCTTCCTCTGCACCACCCGGCGCTTGCATAACGCCATCGAACGAAACAAATTCAGAAACAGTTATTTTTCTCATACGAATACTCCTTCGGTGATTATTTCTTTTTACTGCCGGATGCATTATAGGCAACAGCAGTACGAACAAGCTCTTTCAAGGCAGATTCATCAATGTCTTCACCTTCGTGAATATCGATGCCGCGTGTTGCCTTCGCCTCAAGCCCGGCATTGAAGAGACCATTTGGGTCCTGCAGAGAAGCGCCTTTGAAAAAGTTGAGCTTTACATGGTCTTTGAAAACTCCGCCTGCTACCACATTCCCTTTGTAAGACCACACGGGGGTGTCCCACTTCCATTCTTCGGTAAGTTCAGGGGCAGTCTCGAGGATGAACTTGCGTAACCTGGCAAGCATCTTGCCACGCCAGTCATCCAATTCCTTGATATGATTATCGATATTTTGGGAGGCCGTCCTATCATCTTTTGCGTCTGTTTTTTTCATACATTCTCCTCTGGTTTATTCTGCAACTTGATCAAATCCTTCAATATTTTTTGCAGAGTTGACTTTTTTGCCTGTATATCATTCTTGTCAGAAAAATAAGCCATTCTCCTGTGGTCGTAATAGCCTTCCAATAATTCACTCTTTACCTTCGATATCATCGGATTGTGAAACACCAGATGGATGCGGCCTTTTTCCCAGAGGTTAAAAGTTACAAGATATTCTCCTTTATAGCTAAAGGTAGGCGCTTTCCATTTGATTTGCTCGGTAATGTCCTTATTCACATTCTTGATGATTTCGCGAATCAGCTCCACTTCTGCTTTGAACGGATGATCAAGTCGATCCATAAACTGATCCACCTGCTCCGTATGATTCACTGTTAGAGTTACTTTTTTCATCTAGAACATTCCATACTGGTTTGGAGACTCCTCCGGGACTGGCTGCCCAACATCCCAAAGTTCCACAATGCGCCCATTCTCAAATCGAAAGATATGGACAACCGCCCCGCCAGGGTCACCAGGATTTTGCTGCACGTGGGAATGGACCGCCACGACTGCGCCTTCGGCAATCGCACGCTTCATCTCCAGGATCTTGTTCGGATTCTGACGCGCGTTCTCCTCCATCCCTGCCATTAGGCTCTCTGCGGATCCCTCGAAAAATGGGTTGTGATGTCTGAAACCGGGACCGACAAATTTTGAATATCCTCGCGAACCTGCCCACTGGCGGCCAGTTGGAGGAAGAGAATTGCTATATCCCTGTTACCATCTGGCATAACAGTTTCTCCTTCTCACCTGAGAGTTTCAGCGAGCTTGTCAAAGGATTCACTCCAGCCTTGGTGGGTGCCATCACTGTCGGGTCCGGTTGGAACGCCGACATGTTCCAGGGTCATCTTCGTCCCGCCATCCAGATCTTCAAATGTCACAATCACCAGCATCTCAAGGGGAAAGTCCGGGCTCATGCCGTAATGTATAGCAGGCACAACATTACCCTTCTCGTCAGCAAAACAGTCTGTAAAGACAATCCGTTCATTTGGAATTATTTCGCGAAAAACACCTGTCCCCCAATACTCCTTGCCATCGGGCGAGCGCATGCAGTTAAGATATTTACCCCCGACGCGGAAATCCATCTCGCAGAATGGACAGGTATAGTCTTTTGGTCCCCACCAACGCCTGAAATGCTCGGGATCCGTCCAGGCTTTCCATACAAGCTCACGTGGGACATCAAAAACACGGTTAATAAGAACGTTTTGTTTCCCCCGTTCACCGATACCATTATTTTTCGCCATGGTTTTTCTCCTTTTTTTGCATTTCGCTCAGGTACACATCAAGGCGATCAAAGCGCTGTTCCCATACTTTCTGGTATTGTTCGACCCAGTCTGAAACTTCGTTCAATCTCTCTAATCGGGCCTCACAGTATCGTTCGCGACCCCGCTGGCGAACAATAACAAGTCCACACTCAGCAAGAATTTTTATATGCCTGGAGACCGCCGGACGGCTAATACTAAAATGCTCCGCTACATCGCTGAGCGTGAGCTTTTGATTCGCTAATAAACCTATGATGGCTCTTCTATTGGGATCGGCAATTGCCTGGAAAACATCTCTTCTCATTCTGCACGTGTAACCATTCGGTTACATAATATAACCAATAATAGAACATTTGTCCTATTTTGTCAAGTTATGAATTAGGCTAATTTCTGAACTCAAGCGGCTTGAATATGAACGAATTGAACGCCACCATGGTTATGGTGTCGCAAACTGCGGCTTAATCCTACGCATAAACGTACCGATAAATCCGGCAAGCGCGTCTGCTCCTGAGGTGTGACCAATCGAAAGTAACTTCGTCATTTGCAATCGGAGGATAGCCGGATTGCCCGAAATCAGTGCATTGAAGAACTCATGCCATAGGATTCCCGCTTCCCCCTTCCCTGCGGACCTGAGCCATGCCGCCGAAAGTGACGTGGTCAACGGCGCAGCGGTGTTCGCTATCTCGTGTGCCAATACATCTGCTACTTCCGCCGGATGAATGATCCACGCGGCGTAGATTGCGCCCATGATGATGTCATCGCCTGAGGGAGTAAGACCAGGACCTAAGCCGGAAAGTTTGGAGGTTATTGTTTTTGCAAAAGAAATATCTGCATTGGCAAGCGCAGAGCAGAGACTGGAGATTAGAGAATCAGAAAATTGGTAATTAGTAACACCTGCACCAGGTGCAAGTGTTGGTAATTGTGTGATTTGCGTGAGAACCTCATCTCTCCTATCATGCAACATCCCCCAATCGGGATGTGGATTCCAGGATTTCGCGTCCGTGGTATGAAGGGTGAGGTCGCCGAGGGCGATTTGAGCGGGAGAAATGGAAATTGGAGATTCGAGATTAAGGTGATCGGAAAAACAAATATCATCTTCAAGGACGAGGTTGAATGGACCATTCCCAATTTGGGGAGTGACGATGGATAAGACTTCCCTGTGCTCGTTGATCAGGTTACAGGCGCGGTCAAAGACATGCAAAATGCGCGGGTGACGAGAATTCGCCAGCCAATCTGTTACAGCGTCAGCGAGGGAAAGAGAATCAACCGATTGCATTTCTTACACTATAACTCATCAGGAGTTTACCAGCATCTCCATGAACTGCCACTCCGGATAACAATCGCGGAGATAAGGAATGTGTGATTTCCAATCAGCCGCGGCAAGACCGGCAACAGGTTCCAGTGTAACCTGCCCGTCATCAGAGATATGGAAGCCCCAACTGAAGCCAAGCAGTGGCGTCACAACTCTGCGATTCCCACGAGGAGGCGATACAGCCAGGAAACTGTGAGCAACCCAATCGAGGCGAACCCGTTCATCCCGCGAGGGTGCATCGAAGAGCGTGGGCAATGTGCCATACCAACAGTAGGGAGTTGGCGCGCGTTCATATAATTTGAAAGGATCAAATGGATCCATTTCGAACTTTTTACCTTGAAACGCGTTGTCCGTGGAGCGCACGAGCTGGACCCACCCAGACATTTGCAGATACCCGTGACCGGCGAATTCGATTGTCGCCGCGCAGTTGGCGAGATCAATTGCGCCCACGTGTGCTCCCAAGATCGCCGGGTCCACTGTTCTCTCTACGAACGCCACGACACGTCCTTTGTAGCCGAAATGACTGAATGTAAATTCCATTAAAGCCTCCTTTGGATCTTACAATTGGCGGGCAGACAATCACAACGCCAATTAAGGGGTGATAGAGCGTTCTCTCACAGTTCTCTCAATTAATGATTCAATAGAAGTCGGTTCTCTCTTCAAAATCCATCTCAATACATTGGGGTTTCCCACCAATCCCCATTGGTCATAATACTCGAACATCTTGATCAAATTTTCGACCGCGTAAACGCTAATCCCCTTCGCTGGAAGCCTCCAGTCTCGAGTCTCCTCCTTCTCAGCACGGACATCTCGTTTCAACACACGCCCAAATATTTCCGCAACCTCTGCATGCGACGTCGGTGCTGTGCCAGCAAGTTCGTAAACCGCGTTGAAATGAACGGATTCGGTCAACACGTTTTTCGCGGCTTCGGCAACGTCTTCCAGGTCAACAAAGCTAAATTTGGAGTTTACAGAATACGGTACTCGCAATACACCATCCTCGACAATGCTTTTCCAGCCTGCCAGCAGATTTTGCATGTAGGGTGCAGGTTGCAGAATGGTGAACAGCAGTCCTGACTCGAACATCATCTCTTCCACACGCATCTTCTGCCAATGATGAGGCATCTTCTCCGTTTGCGGATGTAAAACGGAATGATAAACAAAATGCTCCACACCTGCCTTTCGAGCCTCTTGGATTACCAATTTACCAATTACTACTTCATCCGGACTCATATTGGGACATACATGATACACCGCTCTCACACCCTGCATCGCAAAGCGGATTGCGTCTCCGTCGCGCAGGTCACCGACGATAACTTTCTCCGCGCCTAAAGATTTCGCAACCGAAACATGCTCTTCACGATGGACGAATGTACAAACACTCTCCACTTTCAAGAGCGACTTAATTAGAACCCTGCCTGTTTTGCCGCCAGCGCCGGTAATGAGGATCATAAGTTTGAATATAATCGATTATACAGAACAGCTTGCAAAATTTATAACGATACCGCCGATCGAATCCTGCAAATTAGGAGAATCCGAGAATGCCCACCATTAAACACAACCCGGCAGAATTGTTTCCGCAATATCGCAACTACAGCCATGCGGTCGAAGTGAACGGCAATTCACGACTGCTCTTCATCAGTGGTTTAAATGGATACCTCGCAGACGGAATGACAATGCCCGACTCGTTCGAAGAACAAGGCGAAATTATTTGGGGACATATTGGCGTGATCCTGAAATCTGCGGGTATGGGCTATGAGAATATCGTTTCTTTGCGAACCTACTTATCAAGCCCAAAGTATGATGAACCTAACGTAAAGTTAAGAATGAAATATCTGAGTGACCATCAGCCCGCATTAACAGTCATTTGCTGCCAGCTTTTGGATCCGAAGTGGAAGCTGGAAATTGAAGCTGTTGCGGCAGCATAACAAGTCATTTTGCGGTTGTCATATCTAAAGGAAGCGACATGAGCTCACTCCACTATACGATTGAATCGATTGGATTTATCCGCTCCCAGTTAACTCAGCTTGAGGACGCGCCCATGCAGGGAGATGAAGGCGCGCCGGAAGCCTGGCTGGAACTCACACCGCAAACAGCGCAGGGACTTATGGGCATTAAGCCTGGCGATGAACTCATCGTACTGACCTGGCTCCACCTTGCTGAACGCGATGTTCTCCAGGTGCATCCACGGGGCGACCTCAACCGACCGCTAACAGGCGTGTTCGCGACACGCTCACCGGATCGCCCCAATCCGATTGGACTGCATCGCGTTTCGGTTCTTGAAGTCGCTGAACAGAAATTGCGAGTTGCACCGCTCGAGGCTATAAACGGGACGCCGATTGTGGATATCAAACCTGTCCTTGCAGGGTCGGCATCAGACCGCTGACGGAGACACAATATGTTCTCGATTAAGAAATGCCCAGTTCCAGCCAACACGATGCTGGATAGGTATTCGATAAGTGGAGCCTATGTGGACTGTTATTCAACCGATGTCCCCGGACAAGTATCTTTCTCCAAATTCATCTCTGTATTCTATACAACATTACTTTTTAAGCTGGAGAGATTAATATTACAGTTACTCGTATCCAGACCTTCAACAGATATTCAGGCGAGACAATTGGCTGCTGGTGATATTGAATCGTTTGCCGCCTGGCATGTTGAGAACCGAAGTGAAAACGAAATATTGATGTGTGATTTTCGAGGGCGCACTCGGTCCTGGCTAATGGTGGTCCCAGTGAATACGGCTAGTGTTGCTCGAACTCGTTTGTATTTTGGGTCAGCAGTTGTACCGATCCGAAACTTGAAAACGGGAAAACTGTCGCTGGGATTGGTGTTTCAAGCGTTATTGGGATTTCACAAAATCTACTCTGTATTGCTCCTGTATTTTGCGAGTTCAAGTATTAAGCGTCAATCTTCGAAAACCGCTTATTGACTGGCGCCCTGCCCGTTTGCTGCCAGTGCTTGCGACCAGAATCATACGGCAGGTTTTAAGGAAGTGTGTGTCAACTCCCAAAGTCGGTTTGAATTCAACGGGATCTCCAAAATCTCAAAATCCACATCGTGCAAGGCGTCTTCCAATGCCTGAGCAAACAGTGGACCGACAGGGATCGCGCCCGCCTCGCCCGCGCCCTTCACGCCCATCGGGTTGAGCGGTGAAAGCGTCTCGCCGTGTCCTGTGTCGATGCGCGGCACATCCAGGCTGGTGGGCAAGTGATAATCCATGAACGTGCCGTTGAGCAGTTGCCCGTTCTCGTCGTAGGCAAGCCGCTCGTAAAACGCGTTGCCGATGCCCTGCGCCACGCCGCCGTGGATTTGCCCATCGAGGATCAACGGATTGATGACCCTGCCGCAATCATGCACGACGAGATATTTCTGGATGTGGATCTGCAGCGTCTCGGGATTGACCTCCACGATCATGGCGTGGATGCCGCTGGCAGTGGCGCCTCTTTCTGGACCGAAATAGCTGGTCGCTTCCAACCCAGGCTCTGTCCCAGGCTTGACAGCTCCGCGCATCGGATTCGCCTTGCCCGCAAGTTCACCCAGCGAAATGGACATACGCGGCACGTCCTGCACGCGCACTTCGCCGTCGGCAAGTTCGAGTTCCTCTTCGGGCGCGTTGAAATGTTCGGAGGCGAGCTTGAGAATTTTTTTGCGCACAACTTTTGCGGCTTCGTTGATCGCATTCCCCGCGACGACCGCGCCGCGGCTGGCGAACGTGCCTGCACCCCAATAGAACTGGTCGGTGTCACCAGTGACGACATCGATCTTATTCACATCCACACCGAGTTGCTCCGCGACGATTTGCGCGAAACTCGTGAAGTGACCCTGTCCCTGCGTGCCAACGCCCGTGACGACCGAGACGCGCCCACTGCCCATCACCTGCACCTTCGCGCCTTCGTACGGTCCGATGCCCGTGCCCTCCACATACGCGACGATGCCAATGCCAACGTGTTTGCCTTCAGCACGTAATTTGGGCTGGATCTCATTAACGAAGTTTGTGTAATCGATCTTCTCCATCGCTTGATCCAGCAACGGCTCATAGTTGCCGCTGTCATACACCAGCGGAGCAAAATCCTGATAGATGATCTCGTTGTTGTATGGGAACTTATCAGGCGGGATGAAATTGCGTCGGCGGATTTCGGCGCGGTCGATCTTTAATTCTTTCGCGGCAATATCCAGCAATCGTTCGATGACGAACACGCCATGTTGACGTCCCGCACCGCGATAGGGCGTGACGATGGTCTTGTTGGTGAAGACCGCCGTGAACTCGCTGTAATAGTTTTTGATGTCGTACGGTCCGAGCACGTTGGCTTGCGAGTTGAGCGCCACAGTTAAGCCATAAGGCGCATACGCACCCGTATCATGTAAAAAGACATCATGCACGCCGAGAATATGACCATTCTTATCGAAGGCGATCTCCGCATCATGGATCTGTCCGCGCTCGTGCGTGGTGGCGACAAAATTTTCGGCGCGGTCTTCGATCCATTTGACGGGTCGGTTCAACTTCATCGCCGCCCATGGAACAAGCACTTCCTCCTGATAGAACATCATGATCTTCGGACCAAATCCACCGCCGATGAACGGCGCAATGACGCGGACGTTCCGCTCCGACAGACCCAGCATATCTGCCAGCCCATTTCGGATCACGACGGGCGCCTGTGTAGTATCCCAGACGGTTAATCGTCCCGCACGCGGATCCCACTCCGCGACGATGCCGCGGTTCTCAATTGCGGCGGCGCATCCGTGCTCATAACTGAACCGACGCTTGATGACCAACGCCGCGTCCTTCTTCGTTGACTCGTAATCGCCCTTGGTCTGCACCACATGCGCGGCAACATTTGAGCCGATTTCATCGTGAATGAGAGGGCTGTTAGGTTGCAGGGCTTTTTCAAGATCAACAATGGCTTCCAAAGGTTCATAATCCACTTGAATATCGGCAAGCGCGTCTTCGGCGATGTAACGACTCTCTGCCAAAACCATCACGATTGGCTCGCCTGCAAACTTGACCTTGTCCTTTGCCAGCGGAACCTGAGTCTTTTCATTGAAAACAATATCCTTCACAGGCGGCGGTGAGACGAGCAGCGGACCAGGCTTCCAGTAATCTCCCAGATCGTTCGCGGTGTAAACGGCAACCACACCTTCGCGTTCCAACGCTTGCAAAACGTCAATGCTTTTGATCTTCGCGTGCGCATATGGACTCCGCACAAAAGCCACATGGAGCATGTTGGGCAAATTCACATCGTCCACGTACAGTCCCTGCCCCGTGAGCAGACGCGGGTCTTCGTTGCGCTTGATCCGTTCGCCGAAGTATCGAGTTGCCATTAAGCCTCATTTCTCGTCATTGCGAGGAGCCCGTAGAGCGACGAAGCAATCCATGACTCGCGTGGAGATTGCTTTGCCCTATCGGGCTTGCAATGACGGGTTCGTAATTACGCCCAAGCCACCGCGCGACAAAATGCCGCTTCGCCGCCTTTGAACTTCCACGGGAAGACACCGAGCGTGATGCGTTTGTTGTGTAGCTCCTTCAAGCCAATGTCACCGCCGAGATTCTCCACGTGGATACAATCATGCGGGAAGAGGGCATTGTGGGTCAATTGATACGCCGAATCGGGAAACAGTTCATCCATTTTATCCGCGCCGAATTTCGCTTCTGTCTGCGCACGGACTTTTTGCCAGTGTTCCAGTCCACCTTTGCCTAGGAAGCGTCCGATGGGCAGGTTCATTGGGTGATCGGTGGAGATCATGTCCACGCCCCAGATGTGGATTTTCTTTTTGATAAGCCAATCACAAATGCTGAAATGCGGACCTGGATGGCGCTGGATGTATCTCTCCTCATCCGCTTCTTCACTGAAGAACGAATACTTGTGCCAACCCGTGTGGATGAACAGAATATCACCATCCTGCACCTCCGCGCGCTTCTCGATATCTTCAGGAGTGAAGAGACCCACATCATCCAGCATGTCACTTAAGTCTACGATCACGCCAGGACCGTAACACCATTCGATGGGAATCTGGTCGATCGTTTTGCCTTTGGTCACAAAGTGACGCGGCGCATCCAGATGTGTGCCCATGTGATTCGATGTTTGGATGTATTGCGCATTGACTCCCTGTTCTGACTT
>DATKED010000297.1:0-52465 GCA_035512375.1 Anaerolineales bacterium | reverse complement strand
CGCCATCGTTATATTGAATTTTGTCACCAACCGTTTCCTGCGTGGTCGTGACGGTGTGGATCTCAGTCAGGGGTTGTAATCAACATAGAAACGAGGAATCACTACATGTATCTGACCCTGGAGAACCTTACAAAGATTTTTCCTGCACGGGGCAACATCGGTGAGGTGGTGGCTGTCCAGGATGTAAATCTGGAGATCCAAAAAGGAGAATTGGTGACCCTGCTGGGTCCCTCAGGATGCGGGAAGACTACAACATTGCGGATGCTTGCCGGGTTTGAATTTCCAACGTCGGGCAGAATTTTTCTGGATGGTCTGGAAATCAATTACCTGCCGCCGCACAAGAGAGATATGTCCATGGTCTTTCAGAGTTATGCGCTATTCCCTCACCTGACGGTGTTTGAAAACATTGCCTATGGATTGAACGTACAGAGGCTGAGCAAGAAGACCATTACCGAGCGGGTAGACCGTGCACTCGACCTCGTCCGCTTGAAAGGGTATGGAGATCGTGCGCCAGGACAATTATCTGGCGGACAGCAGCAGCGGGTGGCGCTGGCGCGCGCCCTTGTCATGGAACCAAAGGTGTTATTAATGGATGAACCGCTCTCGAACCTGGATGCAAAATTACGAGAAGAGATGCGGACGGAGATCCGCAGGATTCAAAAGACCCTGAATATCACGAGTGTGTATGTCACGCACGATCAAATCGAAGCCATGACTCTCTCCGATCGGATTGTGGTCATGAACGAGGGGTTAATTGAACAAATTGGCAGCCCGGTTGAAATTTACCGGTTCCCGAACAGCCGGTTTGTTGCAGACTTTATCGGCCGCGCGAATTTCATCGATGGCGTCGTCCTGGCTCAAACGAATTCTACGCTTACGGTCAAATCACTTGGCGAATCCGTTACTCTATCCAACATAAAACGCAAGTTTCGTGAGGGAGAAGCGGTGACTTTGATCGTCCGTCCCGAGATGATCCAGATCAAAAGGAAGGGGGGAGTGTATCCAGGAACTGTCCGTCAGGCTGTTTATCTTGGCGATGTGATCGAATACATCGTGGAAGTTGGCGGGGTATCGATCCTGGGAACGGAAGCAGACCCACGTGTCACTGAGCTTTTTCCTGAAGGGGAAAACATCACGGTCGGTTTTGCCGAGGACCGCATCCAGGTGCTTCCCGCAGAAAAAAAGAGGGATTAACGCGCCGCTTCTTCAATACAGCACAAACGCTATTTATCATGAAAACTTATGATGTCCTATATATCGGTAACTACACCAGGGATACAATTATTTCCCCTGCTGGTACAAAAACTGTGGATGGTGGAGCTGTCAACTATGCTGCGCATGCGGCGGCGCGGCTTGGCAGTAAGGTAGCTGTCGTCACCCGCCTTGCCAGAGAAGATCAACATGTGGTCGAAAAACTTAGGCAAGCTGACATCGATTGTTATGTCACGTATACCCCTCAGTCTACATTACTAAAGCTGGAATATCCTACTGCGGATCCTGATATCCGCACACTTTCTGTCATGAGTGTGGCAGGCTCCATTTCTGCAAATAACGTAGAGACACTTGAGTCCCAGGCGGCTGTGATCGGCGCCAGCCTGCGAGGCGAAGTGGGGATGGATGTTATCCGCGCGCTCAAAGACAAGAACATACTTGTGGCTGCGGATATGCAGGGCTTTATTCGGGTCTTGCGCGACACTGAGTTGAAATACGAACCCTGGGATGAAATGCAATCCATACTTGCGCTTGTTGATGTAGTCAAGAGCGACGCTGTGGAGGCAGAATTTCTCACCGGCGAAAAGGACATCCATAAAGCCGCCGAATATTATGCAGCCATGGGCCCCAGGGAAATCGTTCTCACGCATAAAGATGGCTTGCTCGTTTATGCAGATGGAAAATTCCATGAGATGAGTTTTTATCCTGCCCGTCTGGATGGCCGAAGTGGACGCGGCGACACGTGTATTGGTACTTACGTTGCAATGCGTAATTCCATGGCGCCCCGCGAAGCTGGCGTATGGGCGGCTGCAGTTACAAGCCTCAAAATGGAAAATGTGGGCCCATTCAATCGTTCAATAAGTGAAGTTAAGGAGCTTATTCGTCACAAATACGATCAAGGGACAAGGGACAGTAAAACAGAGTAAGTCTGGCTGTTTCAAGCCAATGCAATCAGCTTCATACTGCGTGGTGTCCTGTTACGTATGCTCATTGAATGAATTACAGCGGGACCTTCTTTCTAGCTGGTGCCTGTACAGGGTGGAGAAGTGGGGACCAATGATGTTCATGCTGATCCCTTTATGGATATTTCCAGAATCAGTCAATTGGATCCATAATTTCCGCGATATTTGCAGGCACAATGTTGTGATCTTTTCCAGCGGCTAAATGTTTCTGCAAATAAGTGGAAAATAAAAAAGACAACTTCATGCATGAAGTTGTCTAAGAGAGTGTTTCTTAAGTCGATTTTTAGGCATTTTTTGTGGTCTTGACAGGACTCGAACCTGTGACCTCGCCGATGTGAACGGCGCGTTCTAACCAACTGAACTACAAGACCTTGTGTATCATCTGTCCATTCTGTCTACTGTGTGATAGTAGCGCTCTAACCAACTGAGCTACGCGCCCGGGCGACGCAGATTATAGCCGAGAGTACTTTCTACTGCAAGCATCTTTTCAATTCACCTCTACCTGTATACTGCCTACTTGAATACCTCGTTACTATTATGGCGGCGGCAACACATCCCACGGGTTGACCCAGGAGGAGATTGCTCTGATCTCGAAATGCAAATGCGATCCACTGGAACGCCCGGTATTACCGATCGCTCCGATCAGATCTCCCTGCCCCACGCTTTGGCCGCATCCAACACTAATTCCGCTCAAATGCGCATACAAGGACTGGAAATTATTCCCGTGATCAACCATGATCATATTTCCATAACCGTAGTTATTCCAGCCTGCATAAACAACAACGCCAGCATCAGTTGCATACACTCCTTCGCCGTCATTACCTGCAATATCAATGCCCCAATGATTAGCGCTGGGAACGTAATCAAAACCTGAAAGATAGTGATTATTGGCGGGCCAGATAAACCCGCCAAACCCAACTGCACCACCGCTGCTCGGATCACAGGCGCCGGGTCCGAGCACACGCGCAGAGGCAGGATTCTCGCGTGTCACACCGAGTGGCGCGCTCCACGAGATGAACTCCCGCCTGCCGCTTGGCACCACCAGCCACGTGCCAGGGGCGATATTTGGGTTTGCGAAGTCACCAATTGTGGCGGGATCCAGGTTGTTGGCCGGGTAATTGATGATTTCTTCGGCGGTTACCCCATAATATTGAGAGATACCATTCAAGCCCTCCCCTGGTTGCCATTCATGATACGTGCCATCCACCGGCAGGATATTCAATTCCTGCGCCGGCTGCAAAGCATGTGGATCATCGAGCAAAATATAATAATTGCCCCATAAAATCGTCTCAGGTTTCAACCCGAATTTATCCGCGATCCCAAAAACCGTATCGCCCTCCAGTACGGTATATTTGACCACTTCCTGTCGAGGACGGGATGGGATAGTGGTATGTACCTGCGCTAAACGCGGAATTCCACCAAACGATATCTCACCTTGCGAAGGGGCATCTTCGATTCGCGCGATCGGAGCAGTGGGTCCCGTTTCAAGTGCGTTGACCGAATCCCCGATGTCCTGAGCCTGCGCGTAGAACACCCTCAATAACCAGATTACACTGCCAAGCAAAAGTATGGAAAGCAGAGTCGTGCCGGCGCGCAGCATCGATTCCCCCAAGCCCAAGCCGATTAATGTGTTGAAAAGGCGGGAAAAAAAGCCGGGAGCGTCAGTGTCCTTCTTTGAAGGTGGTTTATTGTCCATCAATTGTCGTCTCCAAACAAAACATCATAACATGGGCAAAAAATAAGCGTCAACCCGTGCTTTTCGACGCTAACCTGACGTTAAGCCTGCGCGCGGCGTACGCCAGGGCTGATCAGATGCAGCGCGCCTATGGATACAAGCGAAACCAGTCCGCCGGTAAGGGCGGCCACCGGCACTCCCCAGTTCTGGGCGATCCAGCCAATGAGCAGGCTTCCGAAGGGTGCCACGCCCTGCAGCGCCCACAAATAGACACTGAACACGCGGCCGCGCAGTCCATCGGGAACGCTCACCTGGATGAGAGTATTCATCGAGACGAGTTGCGTGACCGTACCCCAGCCAACTATTACCAACAAAATGAGTGAAATACTCAAGTTGGGCACGTACCCGAGCCCGATCAATGGGACAATAAAAGCGATCTGCCCAAGCGTGACCATCAGTCCTTTATTTCGAGAGGAACTCATATAAGCGGCGAGGAGCGCAGCGGTCAGCGCGCCTGCTCCCTGCGCGGCATATAAAAGACTGGTACGCGCGGCGACGACTGCTTCCGTATCGCTGGCTGTTTCTAACACATCCCGCGCCAACGCAGGGATTTGTTGTATGAGAGGAAAGCCAAAAAAGCCTACCAGTGCAGACATCAAGATGATGGAAGCCACAAGTGTGTTTCTGCGAATATAAGACCACCCCTCACGGAATTCCATACCCAGGCTTTTCTTCCCATCCGTTTCGCGCGGGACTTTATAACGTGTCTGGGCAATCACCAATCCGGCGATCACAAATACAAAACTAACACCATTTGCCAGAAAGACGCTTCCTTCTGTGCCCGTTGAGGTCAATAACCAGGATGCGGTCAGGGGACCCAGTACGCGCCCTACATTGAAAGCTGTAGTCTGTAATGCGATCGCGCTGGGGAGTGCCTCGCGGCCAGCGAGCTCGATCAACATGGCTTGCCGCGCGGTGATCTCCACGGCGCTGGCTGTGCCGAAAATGAGTGCCAGTACACTAATATGCCAGATCTGGACCTGCCCGGTAAACGTCAGCGCGGCGAGCCCGAGCGCCTGAAGCGACATAATGGACTGGAAAATGATCACGGTCTTGCGCTTATCCCAGCGCTCGACGAGGACACCTGCGGGTAAAGCCAAAAGGAGGGTTGGTAAAGTCGAGGCAAAGCCGATCAACCCCAGGTCGAGCGGACGGCCCGAGATGCGGTAAGCCAGATATGGCTGGGCTGTATTCTGCATCCACGTACCAATGACCGAGATGAATTGTCCCACCAGGAAAATGGTAAAGTCGCGCGAAGCCAGGGCGGGAAACCGCCGCGCAATGGACAAATGAATTGCCTGCATTATTTATTACTTGGCTGGGACGACCAGTTCTGCCGTATCGTTCGCGGGGGTATTCACCATTGTTCCGACCGGGTATGCATTCATCAGGTCAGCGGGGAAGGGCTTGAGCAATGGTTTCAGCTGATCGGGAGTCTGAGGCGCTGGGTCCAGCCATTTGGCGTAATCGCGGGGATGAAGGATGACCGGCATGCGGTTGTGAATAATGCCTGTCAGCTCATTGGGTTCGGTCGTAATGATCGTGCAGGATTTGACCAGCGAGCCATCGGGGCTGGTCCATGAATCCCAGAGTCCTGCAAAAGCAAAAGGCTTGCGGTCTTTCCTATGAATGAAAAATGGCGTTTTGAGCTTTTTGCCCGGTGAGCCTTTCCATTCATAAAAGCCGTCGGCAAGGATGAGACAGCGCTTGTATTTAAGGCTGCTGCGAAAAGCTGGTTTTTCTTCCAGTGTTTCGCCGCGGGCATTGATCAGTCGGTTGCCGATCCCTGGGTCCTTGGCCCACATGGGGATGAGCCCCCACACGAAAAAATCGGCTGTATTCTGGTCGTCGTTCGGGATCACAAGAACCGGTTGCGAGGGTGCGATATTAAAGCGCGGTGCAAACGGTTGTGGGAAAGTGTATTCACTAAAAGTTTCCTGCGCTTCGGCAGGATTAACGGTCAATGTAAATCGTCCACACATGATCACTCCTTATGTCAATATTATTTGTTAGGGCATGTTTGGCAGCGTGAAAAAAGGTCACTATTTGTCTAACCCTGATTTTACCTAAATATTCTCGTTGTTTACGTCGGAAAATTTTATCAGATCCAATCGGTGAGCTATGTCTTCTGTCGTAGTTTTCTAAAATCTCCATCGCGCACCGTGACGCCGGTCGCGTCGAGATGCTCCAGCAATGCCTGGGCATATTTGCGGCTGGTACTGAAAAGATCGCGCACCTCACCCAGCGCTATTTTTTCCTTTTGCCGGATCTCTTGCTTTATTTTATCCACCATGAAGTCATAATCCTGTTTACGGAAAATCACATCTGATGAAACTGCGATTAACTCATCCAATTCCATTAGCGCACCCAGGATTTCTTCATTAACTTCTGTTTGCAGTTCTTTGGCACCTGGTGGACTGTACGGATTCTGCTGGAACTTTCGCATCAATGCCTGGATCATGACCTGCTGGCTGTGATCGAACGTTATCTCATGGTGGGGCTTCGCAAGAGAATTGCTGGTGTCCTTCAAGATGTTTTGGGATAGATAATTTGTAACAAGTGAATTGAACGGGCGCGGTAATAATTTGAGCCTGCTTTTGAGTTCTTCGCGCGGGATGCCGCGCCGCAGTGGATAATTTCTGTGATAGGACTCAACGATCTGCAGGATTTTTTCATACAAGGCATTCCAATGGGGGAGCGCGATGACGAGAAGATCACTTGTTGGGGCCGGTGTGCCAGCTTCAAGAGGAATGAGAGATCCGGCATCCAGCAATTGCTTCAGGGCAGTTTCAGCGTTTGCCGCTTCAAGCCGCGACCGGGCAACAATTTCTTTTACGCTGGCGATGTTCAAAGACATTGCCGCTTCGAGTAATACATCTGCTGGCGTGCCCTGCATCAGGGATTCCAGTGATCTCAAAACGGCTTCATCGAAGCGTTTGTGTCGTCCTTTCGGTTGATGGTCAACGATCACTCCGCCACCGAGCGTTTCACCGGGCGAGGGCCGCCGAAGGATATATCTGTCGCCGCGCACCGCAATGACGGGGTCGCGCAATTCGAGCTGGATCCAACCCTCTTCGTCGGGATCGAGTGTTTCCGTTCCAAGTAAGCGTAAGTTTGCGATGGTTTCACTCGCACCAACGAAAAACTTCACTTCGCTGTTGTGTTTGAGTGCTGACGAAACGTCATTGAGCAGGCGAAAGCGCGCGTCGATTCTCCTGGTGGCTTGATATTGATTCGGGTGTATAACAACTTCACCGCGCCGAACGGATTCGGTCACAATGCCTGAAATGTTCATCGCGGTCCGTGAGCCCGGCACGGCTTTTTCTTCCTTTTTCTTGTGCGTTTGCAAGCCTCGCACGCGCCCTCTTTGCCCGGAGGGCAATATCTCCACTTCATCGCCGAGAGTAAGCTGGCCATCCAGCAACGTGCCTGTGACAACAGTCCCGAAGCCGCTCATGCTGAAGACGCGGTCGATGGGTAAGCGCGGTCGATTGAGGTCGAGGCGGGCCGGCTTTTGCTGGAGGACAGATTCGAGATTTGAGATTAGAGAATCGAGTCCGCTTTTGGTTTTCGCAGAGACGCGTACGATGGGCACGTTATCCATCACCGTGCCGCTGACAGCGGCGCGAATGTCTGTTTCAATGAGATCAAGCCAGGCTGGGTCGGAGGCGAGGTCGGTCTTTGTCAAAACGATGAGTCCCGCGGGAATCTGTAAGAGATCCAGGATTGCCAGGTGTTCCCGGGTCTGTGGCATTACCCCTTCATCTGCTGCAATCACGAGGAGAGCGGCGTCAATTCCCCCGATCCCAGATAACATATTTTCGATGAAATCGCGATGACCGGGAACATCCACTATGCCAACCTCTTCCCCATTTGGAAGAGTCATCCAGCCGAAGCCAAGTTCGATTGTCATTTCGCGCGCCTGTTCTTCTTTTAGGCGGTCGGGATGTGTTCCCGTGAGGGCTGCGATCAGCGTGGACTTGCCGTGGTCAACGTGACCGGCTGTCCCAATCACGCGCATATTGTTTTTCCTGTTCATCACGGAGACACAGAGTCACTGAGCGCTAAAATTCTCTGTGTCTCCGTGTCTTCAATATCTCCGCCAGGGGCAAATGGTAAAAAATGAAGCAATACTTATCTACTCTTTTTGCTGTTGACTTTTTTGCCGTGTCCCATGATTCGCTCATAGGCGGAGAGCCATTCGTGTGCAACATTCATCAATTCCTGGAGTTGTTGTTCCGTTGCGTCTGCGGTTTGGTGAAGCTGGTCCTGAAGGGTTTGTATGGCGTCATCCAGTGGAGGAATGCGTTCCTCCAATTTTTGCAGGGCGCGGTTCAAATCTTTTGTACCTTCATTTTGTGACAGTGAATAGCCTATCCAGCGTTTCTGGTCATCGGCTTTGAACGTGACCCATTCCTGACGCAGCCTGTCTTCTGAAAGCCGCTGCATCTCGGTCACTTCGCTGATGCGGCGCTCGAGTTTGATGTTGAGTTCGTTGTAGGATTCCTGGGCGCGTTTGGCGTTCCTTAGCATTTCCTCCAGGGCCTGCACCTGCGAATCAAATGTTTCCGTCTGTACCGTTATTGAGTCAAATCTTTGCTTCCATTCTTTATACATGCGCTCGCGGTCCAAATGCACAAGAGATTGTTGATCGATAAACGCATTTTGGGCGGCTTTCCGTTCAACTTCTGACTGCATCAACTCCTTGATGCGATTGTCCATATTTTTCCAACTGTCGGCATTCAAGTCTGCTTTGGTTTTTGCCTCTTCGATGCGTTTGCGCAATGCCGCGATTTCACCCTGCAGATCAGCGACGCGTTTGGCTTCCTGTTTGCGGTGTTCATCGAAGGCGTGCTGAACGATGGTGGCTTCCTCTGCAGCACGTTTGGCGGCTTCGATCGGCGGCTTTAATTCCTGGATTTCCTGGCGCAGGCGGTTCTCCTCCAGGACACGAGCTTTGATGTCGCGTTTGATCGGCGGGAATTCGTTGTCAATCGTCTGCCTGAACTCATTGAGCGCCTTGAGGATTGGCTCAAAATCCTGTTCGTGCCGTTTGGTCAATTCCTTTTCGCGCTTTTGGTGTCGCTTCTCGATATCATCGATTGCCTTGTTCATGTCTTCGCGTTGTTTGGCAAAGATGGCGTCAAACTGGTTAAGACGCGAGGCAGTGTTGGCAACGTCTGCAATTTGTTTGGGAAGCGGCTTGAGCTGTTTTGCAACGGTTTCTATTTTCCCGTCCAGCGCAGCCATTCGTTCTTCAAGTGTAATGATCGATGATCGGGTCTTACGGTGTTCTTCGTCCAGCCATTCGAGGCGTTTGACGAGCTGTTCAAATTCCATGACTTCCTCCAGCAGGTTACTTGTGGTGCATTATACCGCTGTGCAACCTCCCGTGTTTTAACGACCCAGATGCTCGAACATGAGGGGCAGGTTCGCCAGGAAGAATTGTACTGTTTGTGGGAACAAACCGAGGATGAAAAGCCCGATCATTCCCAGTCCGAGCATGGTCATTTGTGTGGGGGTTTCGCGCGGCTTCCAGGCGGTGTACTCATCTGCCATGCTGATGACAGCCAGTGAGCGGAACGCGCTGGTGAGCAGGCCGATAATACCAATTGCCATCCAGAGAGCTGCACTAATCGAAACACGGGATAGGCCTTCCCATAAAGCCAGCCTGGCAGGGAAGCCAGCCAGCAGAGGAAATGCACCAGTTGAAAGTGTGGCAATGATCATCCCTGCACCTGCAAGTGGAGCGATCCGCAAAATGCCGCGCGCCATGCCAAATCGCATTGTTTCAACGTTTTCTTTAATCACTGTTAATGAAAGTGACCAAACTGCCAGCCCGAGGGCGCGCGCAGGAATCAGTAGGAATAAAACCGGGATGCCGAGCCTGAAGTCCAGGCTGAGCGCCAGGAGGGAAAAGCCGGTTTCCGCGATCGAACCGTATGCCATAATCCGCCCGAGGTGACGTTGAAACGCGGCGAAGACACCGCTGGTTACAACCATTAACAAACCTACAGAGCGTAGTGCGAGAATGAGTTGTGGAGAGGAGCGAAGCCATGAGTAACGATCCAAAAAGCCTGCACCAAAGATAATCGTCATCGTTGGCAAAATCCACAAGAGAAAACCAACTATGTATGGGGAATTTTCCTCAACCAGCAGAGGAATCCAGTTGTAAAGTGGAAAGATCGCCAGTAGAAATGCAAATCCCATCCCCAGCATCGCGGCGGACTGTGCGGTCAGTGCCAGATCACCGGGGCTGGACTCCACTCCTGCCAGCAGCCAGCCAGCCAACAAAATGAACGGCATCGCAAGGGTTTGATAGATGAGGAATCTCACAACGCCCCTGCCGGGCGGGACATAGATCGTGGTAAGCATGGGGATGGCGAGAAGGATCGCCATCTCGATAAATAATGCGGCATATAAGAAGGGCTCCACAGCCAGGGATGCCACCATTAAACCAATGATCATGAAGCCGAATGACACGATCCGCGTTGCTGTTTTCGAGGCCTGGGCACCGAAGAACCATAGAGCAGCTGCACCGTAGATCAATGCCAGCAACGAGCCTTCTGTTGGTGGAATGACCAGTGAGCGTCCGAGAATGATGAGGGATGGGTCGATCTTTAGCGAAAAAGATCCCACTCTCATCGCGAGTCCGATAGGAACCATCTGTGCGATCAGCGCCAAAGCCAGGGCGATCGAGCCACCAAGGATACTCAGCACACGTTGATTCTTTATGAACAATAACAGAATGCCAAGAAAGATGGGGACGATAATCCAAAGAGTCGGTGCATTCATGTGGATTCGGTCCCTTGTGTATTCGATGCGATCAAAAGGTAAGAGCCGACCAGCGCAAGCCCAAGATTGATAACAGCCAGAAGCGCCGCAACAAGCACTGATCCTTCCATGGTTGAATAAAGAATCTCAAACCCGGAGAGAACTGTCATCAATCCTATTGTCACGCGCAGGATGCGTGCGGTAATACTCAGATGAAGTAAACCCATTCCTATGAGTAAGAGACTTCCATTGGTGACCGGGAAACCTGCAGCAGCCATGATTGTATCTACACTCGGCGTTACAACCGCAACGATCAATACAACGGTAGCCGTTGCAAAAAGGCGGAAGAGCCGTCCGCGTGGCCAGATATTTTTCCCCGTCAGATCTTCATTTGATAAGCCTGAGCGGGTCATGCCGAGAATGGCAGCAGACATCCAGCCTGCAACTACTTTTACTGCAGCCATTCCAGCCGGCCAGTGTTGAAGCGTGAGCACGAACATGCCAAAGTATTGAACCGCAAGAAGGATGATGCTCCAGCGCCAATCACGTGCAAACAGCAGACCTGCTGATGTAATAACGATCAGGACAACAGCGATCCAGGCAAATGTGATTTCCACGAATCAGGGGTTCCTTTATACGAAGAATGAAATGAAGAGTGCAAGAAACAACAACGTCCACATCATTCCGCTTTCACCTTCCAGCACGTTTGAGATCCCATTGCTGACGCGTCCGAGTTGTCGGTAGAGCTTCCAAAGAGCTTGATAACCCCACTCGAGCCAGGAGGCGTTCGTAGGTCGGACCCAATGTGCGCGGACCGGGTTGAGGATGCGTAAACGCGGGGTAAGCCAGACCAAGCCAATGGTCAGAAGCGCGGCGAGTGTTCCCACAAACCAGTTACCGAACTGCAACCTTCCATCCCATCCAAATAAACCGAGAAGTATGGTGGTCAGTAACAAAAGGGAGATGCCAATTGGATAAACATTCTTTGCCCAAATGGGTTGCTCTTCCCTGCTGATGCGCGTGGTCGTGCGCAGACTGTGACGGATAAAACCTGCGACAATCATAGCATGTGCAACGATCAGGAGAGGCCAAGCCAGCCAGGTAAGCAGGGAG
Organism: Anaerolineales bacterium; assembly: GCA_035512375.1. Lineage (GTDB taxonomy): Bacteria > Chloroflexota > Anaerolineae > Anaerolineales > Villigracilaceae > Defluviilinea. The sequence goes on along the minus strand of DATKED010000297.1, from coordinate 40,669 downwards.
TTTGGCGTGGCGCTTTCCCAGCCTGTTGCCGTAAGAGAGAAAGGCAATGCCGATATGCCCCATGCACTAATTAATAATGCACGGGTGAGCCATTTATTTTGTTCGGACGATAAAAACAACGCACCGCCCGAAAGGATCAGTCCACACCCCCATGCGGTTGCGCCGATCGGATTGGCGCGCAATGCCGCGGCAACGGCAAGCGCACCCATTCCAATTAACCAAAACGGCCTTCCAGTCAATTCGTCTGGCGCGCGCAGCCACTGCCAGCCCCCATAGATCGCTGCCAGTGACACGAGGATAATCAAGTAAGGTGTCAGTGGAGAGGCAATACTGCTGGATGGAATTCTCGCAAGCAATATGAGGCTGGATGCCACGGAGATCATTCGCAAGCCGGTTCCGAAACCGCGCCGAAGAGATGATTCGTCGGGGTAGGGAAGATGAAGCGGCAAAACACCGATCCGCAGACCTGCCGCGAGCACCAAAAACAATCCGGCCTGCGGGGGTGCAGATCGGAAATCCAGGGCTTGTCCATTTGCTACGCTCACCATGCCTGCCCATAACAAAACGAGAATGCCAGTCGCGCGCCAGGCAAACGCGATTACCGTGCGTTCGCTCAGCTGCGGATCTTCCACGACACGCATTTGTACGATCAATTCAGAGATGTCAATGGCTGCCCAGATCAGCACCAGTGTCAACGGGTTGTCTGCCACGACGGCGAGGATGCCCAGAGAAGTCAGCATCAAAGTCCCTATCCAGTTGATGGGTCTGGGGAAGTTAGGGCGCGCCACTGCCGTGAGGATGATTGCCAGGCAGAGCGAGGCGAGGCTTACTGTAAACGTCCATGCGATGCCATCCGCCACAAATGTGGGAGACTGGGAGAATAACACCGCAGGCTGCCAGGCAGGGAATTGCAGAGCAAACGGCATTTGCGCCTGCCAGGCAAACACGCTGATCCACCCGAGCAGAGCCCCGCCTGTGGCGATCAACCAGTTGTAGCGGAAGTTTGGCGCTGTAAATTGCAGTACAAGCAGGATAAGCGCCGTAATCAATAAAGTTGTAACGGTCACGAGAATAAACATGCAATAGTAATTTTATCAGGTTTGCAGGACACCCTGTTTGTTGTAGAATCAAGCTATGCGTCTTTGCCGTTTCAACGTGCTGTTCATTTTATTGATCATATTCGTCTCATCCTGTGACACCCAATCGAACAAAGTTCCTGTCAATGGGATTCCCTCCCCAACTCCCTTTCAACCTCTGACTGAAAATGCCTCAGACTCCCTATATCCTGGCTCCGCCCCGACGCCAGTCTATTTGCCCTCAGTCACTCCACCGCCACCCACCCCTACCGAGCGGGTAATCCGGCCGGAACTGATGCCCGAGGGCATCGATGTTCCAGCTTTTACATTGCCGACGAATTTGAATCCCCTGACAGGCTTACCCCCGTCGGACCCCGCGTTGATGGAGCGACGTCCACTGGCGATCAAAGTGGCTAACTATCCGCGTTACGTCCGACCGCAATCAGGACTGACACTGGCGGACAACGTCTATGAATATTACATCGAAGCCGGGTTGACGCGTTTCATCGCGGTGTTTTATGGAAACAACTCCGAGTGGGTGGGACCGGTCCGCTCAGGGCGTTACTTCGATGAACATATCCAGCGCATGTATCATGCCTATCTTGTATTTAAGTTTGCTGATCCGCGCGTCGAAACGCATTTGGAAACAACCAGCGACGTTGCTCCGTTCCTGGTTGTCCCCAGTATTGGTTCATGCCCTCCGTTCAGCTTAAAGGCTGATCGGGAAATTGAGGTATATAACAACTCGTATTTCAATACCCTCCTGTGGCAGGATTGCATCGTCAGGAGCGGGTTGGAGAACCAGCGTCAAGCCATACGTAATGGTTTTTTTAGCGAGAGCGTGCTGTCTTCCGAATTGCGCGGCATAAAGATGTTTACCTACTATTCAGCAGATTCTTATCACTATTGGCTTTACGAACCTGAGACAAAACAATATGTACGTTACCAGGAGATAAGCGACATTCGCAACGGAAAACCGGAATCCTATAATGTGCTGATCGACTCGGTCACCGGCGAGATCGTCCACGCCGCCAACGTTGTGTTCCTCCTGGCGCACCATACATTTTCAAATACGTTCGATGAAGAGGATGAAGTCTTTCAAATCGACCTGACTGACTCGGGGGAAGCCTATGTCTTCCGCGATGGGGCGGGGATCCCGGCTCGTTGGATCCGCACCAATAAAGATCAGCCGCTGCTATTGACGACTCTCGGCGGCGCACCGATCTATCTTCGTCCGGGGATCACATTCTATGAAGTGCTGGGCAATGCCTCTTATGTGGACCAGGATGCGGGGGAATGGCATTTCCATCACGCCACACCATGAGATGGGATAAAATAGTTTCCATGAGGCATCCATGACACTTGATCCCACGTTTGTTAGCAATCTCATCCTTGTATTGACCGGCTTCGGCGGGGCGTTCCTTGCCGCGTTATGGATCTCGCTTGTGATTTGGACGTACCGCGATATCTGTACCCGCGCCCGCGACCCATTGGTGCAAACGCTCGCGACACTGCTTGTGGCTGTGCTCAATCTGCCGGGAGTTTTGGTTTATCTCATCCTTCGTCCACAGCGGACCCTCGAAGAGGAGTATCAACGGACTCTCGAAGAAGAAGCCTTGTTGCAGGCGCTTGAAGACCTGCCTCTGTGCCCCGGATGTGAGCGCCGCGTCAAGGATGACTGGCAGGTCTGCCCAAACTGCCATACCAAACTCAAGAAGAATTGCGAGAACTGCAACAGGCTTATGGAACTTCCGTGGAATATCTGTCCTTACTGTGGGACGCCAGCGGCGGGGATGCGACGTGACGCCACAAGCATGGACGATGCCCTGCGGGGTTTGAAATTGAATGATGAGCCTGGGGAAGTGAAGATCGAATAAATCTCGAAGTGACAAGGCAAGTCGTCACTAATTAAATCTATTGGGAAAATATGAAAATCGAATCCATCACACTCCACCATATTTCCATGCCGCTGGTCGCGCCATTCGAGACCTCTTTCGGGCGCGAGACGGATCGTCAGTGTGTGCTCATCATCTTGCAAGCTGATGGGCTGACGGGTTACGGCGAATGCGTCGCGACTCGCGACCCGGGCTACAACTACGAAACCGCAGGGACAGCCTGGCACATCCTCAAGGATTTCATTGCTCCTCTGATTCTGGGAGAAGATGTCCTGGACGCAGATGATTTCCAGACGCGCGTCGAAGGGATTCGCGGTCATCATCTCGCGAAGGCTGGCGTCGAAATGGCGCTGTGGGATCTGCTCGGGCAACGCGACGGCAGATCGTTGAAGGAAATGCTCGGAGGCACGCGTGATAAGGTTGAGGTGGGCGTTTCGATCGGGATCCAGGACTCCGCCTCAGCTCTGTTGCAAACCGTCGAGTTTTATCTGGAACAAGGGTATCGCCGCGTCAAGATCAAGATCAAACCTGGGCGCGAAGTGGACGAGACCTCCGCCGTGCGACGCTCGTATCCTGACCTCCGCCTGCAAGTGGATGCGAACTCGGCATATACGCTAGAGACTGGTGACGCGCTCAAGCCGCTCGATGACCTGGATTTATTGTTGATCGAACAGCCTTTGTACGAAGACGATATTTGGGATCATCGCAAGCTGCAGGCTGAGTTCAAAACACCGATCTGTTTGGATGAGAGTATTCTTTCGCCGCGTCATGCGCGTTATGCACTGGAGATGGAAGCCTGCAGGATCATCAACATCAAACCTGCACGCGTGGCTGGGTTGAGCCAGGGAATGATGATTCACGATTACTGCCACAAGCAAAATGTCCCGGTCTGGTGTGGGGGGATGCTGGAAACAGGCGTGGGACGCGCCTCCAATTTGGCGATTGCTTCGTTACCTGGTTTTGTTCTGCCGGGCGATATTTCAGCGTCCGATCGTTATTATCAGCGCGATATCACAAACGAGCGCTTTGTGTTGAATGACGATAGCACAATTGATGTGCCAAATGGTCCTGGTCTTGGTATCACGATTGATAAAGATGCACTAAAGCAATTTACCCTCTCCGAGATCACCTTCAAAGCTGAATAGTATAATCAGGGCGCTATGCCTAAAAAACAATTAAGTTTTATCGCGCTGAGCGGAGTGAACATAGTGAGCGAAGCCGAAGCGGCAGCGACGACTGCGAAGCGTGCCTCTGGCAGGCAATCTCTATACCGGTTTTTTATTATTCTAACTTTAATTGTTTTACTTCTTTCTGCTTGTGGCAAACAAGCTGCTGCAGGCCATCTTCCAGAAGTCTTTCAAGAATCGATTCTCGTCAATCCCTCTATCCAAAATACCACATCCACACCTCCGTCGTTTGATGTGTTTATCGGCGATTCTGTTCCACCTGCTCTGCGGGAACAGGTGGATGGTTTGGATGTGCGCCTGGGTGTTTCCCGATTTCCGGGGCAGGAGCCGCAATCGAATGAGATGCAAATCCAATGGGTGTATACGCTCGTCGCGCCGTTCCCAACCGTAACAGATAGCGTGACATTAGATGAACTATATCTTGCATGGACGGAAGGAACGGTCCCCGCGGCGTTCAACGGCAGCCCATTATTGATGGAAGAGTCGACCCTTGCCGCGTTCACCGAACTTTGGGATGAACCGGCAGCCGGCGCAGTGCGAGTTATGCCTGCCGATGAATTGCTGGATATAGCGTGGTTGGAAACGCCGTCCTGGGCAATCATCCCGTTTGAATCTCTCGAGCCAAAATGGAAAGTGCTGAGCGTTGATGGGCAGTCACCGATCCGTAAAAACTTTGATCTCTCATCCTATCCGCTTGTAATCCCATTTACGATGCAGTCCTCAACAAGTCTCCAGTCTCTTAGCCTCTCTTCCTCAAACCACGATCCATCCAAACTGACAACTGTCATCGTGACCGGCGTCACGGCGCTTGTCCGTGCCACCGCGTACACGATGGAGTTGAAGGGCACAACCTATCCCGGCGAAAGAATCCGTGACCTGATGCGTGAAGCCGACATTGCTCACATCAGTAACGAGATTCCATTCTTCACAGGCTGCACCTTTCCCAAACCGGATCAGGGTGCACTTGTCTTTTGCAGTGACCCAAAGTATATGGAGCTGCTCACCGACATCGGCACCGATGTGATCGAACTGACCGGCAACCACTTTGCCGATCGCGGTGCGGCGGGAATGCGGGAAACAATTGAGATTTATAACAACAATAAGATCCCCTATTTTGGCGGCGGCGTGGATTTACAGGATTCGCTCGAGCCTGCATTGTTCGAAGTCAATGACAACAAGATCGCGTTCATCGGCTGTAACAAGCCCGATGTCGGTCGCTTCCCCACGGCAACCGATTTTCAGCCCGGCGCGGCGCCGTGTGATTTCGAGTATCTCCCGCGGCAGATAAATGAACTGAAAGCCGAGGGATACGTGGTCATCTCCACATTCCAGTGGAACGAAAGTTACGACTCACGTCCCAGCCCGCAGCAGATGCGCGATTTCCGTTTGATGGCTGAGTCGGGCGCGTCCATTGTCAGCGGCAGTCAGGCGCATTACGCCCAGACGATGGAATTCCATAACGATGCATTCATCCACTATGGATTAGGCAATCTGTTCTTCGACCAGATGGGCGACCAGGAGTGGATGCCGCGCGGCATCCGCCGCGAGTTCCTCGACCGCTATGTGATCTACGACGGGAAACTCATCAGCGTTGAATTGATCACCGCCATGCTGGAGGACTATGCACGTCCGCGCTTGATGACAGAACCGGAACGTGCCGGCTTTTTGCAGGAATATTTTTATTACAGCGGATGGATTCCATTGAGCGCGACACCGACTCCCACGATCACACCGACGTTGACCCCGATGTCCATCCCAACTTTTGCCGGGACCCCGCACCTGCTCCCGTCCAATACACCAACGCCCTAACCTCTCGCGTTGAGCGGAGTGTAGCGCAGCCGAAACGCACTCTTCAAACCAAACGCTTCGACTACGGGATTTCGACGCTTCGCGTCTCAACCCTCCGCTCAGCGCGAAATATAAAAAGGAGTTTGCCATGACCATCTATGATATTTCCCTGACGATTTCCCCGAATCTTCCTACCTGGCCCGGCGACCCGGGGCTTGAACTCGAAAAATTTGAATCGATGGACCAGGGCGCGCATGCCAATGTGACGCAGATCAGTTCGAGCGTACATCTTGGCACACACGTCGACGCGCCGAACCATTTCCTCAACGACGGTCGCACAATTGATCAGCTTTCGCTCGAAGTGTTGACCGGTCCGTGTTACGTGACGCAGCTCCCGGATGGGATCGAGGCGATCACCGCCGAAGTGCTGGAGCGGACGGAGATCACTTCAGAGATGAAACGTGTCCTTTTTGGCACGCGGAATTCCCATCTCTGGGCGAGGGGCGAATCCAAATTCCAAACGGATTTTGTCGCCATCACAGAGGATGGCGCGGATTGGCTGGTCGAGCGCGGCGTCCAACTCGTCGGCGTGGACTATCTTTCCATCGCACCGTACGGAGATTCAGTGCCCACGCACACGGTTTTTCTCAAGGCCGGGGTTGTGGTCGTTGAGGGACTGAATCTTTCCAACGTCATGCGCGGCTTTTATGATCTGTATTGTCTGCCGCTAAAGATCGCCGGCTCTGATGGCGCGCCAGCGCGGGCGATACTTGTTCAATCAAAGTAAATGTTCAGATCCGAACAGTCGAAGCGGTTTCCACAGTTGGGACAGGTCACTTTGCAGTCCTTTTCGTACATCTCGTGACCACACCGGTCGCAAATGTAAACGTGTTTCTTCTCCACTTTATTCTCATCCCATTTAACGGGTTTCAACAGTGAATCGTCGAATTCAGAAATCCGTTCCATGCCAAGCCTCTTTAATTCGTTGATGACTGCCTCGGCATCCCTGCGTAATTCCTCCACATGAATCCCTCTGCAGGTAGCGGGCCAGTCCCTGATCCATTTCTGGCTGCGCACATAGACTTTTACCGCGCCGTTGTAATTCCGGCGTGTGATATGTAAATAAACGACTGCGATCTGCAGGATGCCGCGATACAGGTCGCGCACCTTCCCTTTTTCATCATTCCAGGCGTCTTCCAGGGCTTCGTGCGCTTCGAAATATTTGCCCGCGCTGAACAGACGCAGGCCTTCCACGGCTTGCGGATGAAGAGTGGAGTTGCAGATGTTGTTTGAAGATTCAGTCATAGCGAGGGTGTCAGTAATTATAGTCGTAATGGTAAAATTCACTCCCGAGTATGCGTTCCCTGTTTGAAAATAAACGTCTGATCCTTTTGCTCGCGGCACTCGCATTGGGGGCTTTAACGGTGCTTGCCATCAGCTTGAACGAGATTCCATTTCGCGAAGGCCAGCGTTTCGTTCGGGAAGAGGCGGATGCGGCACCGATTGTCCCCGCGGAGGTGGAAGAAGTTTGGGTGGAAATTCCACTTTGGCAGCAACTGGTCGTATGGATTTTGCTCGTGCTGATGGTGATCCTCATCGGCTTATTGTTGTCTCCTGAAATGCGCAAGCGTATGTTTTTGCTGCTCATTCGAGTGGCGTTTACGTTTTGGGCAATCTATTTTTTGTTCAAAAATTACGGCGACCAGTTGTTCGGTTTCAACCTGCAAAGACCCGATGGGGATCCACTGAGCGATGAGTCTGTTGTACCGCTGCCTCTCTTCGAACCACCGCAGGTTTCGCCCGCGTTTTCGTATCTGATCAGTTTTGCGTTTGCATTGATCTTGCTGGCGGTGATCTGGGGACTTTATCGTGGCTGGCAGAAGTATGTGGCGCTGAACAAAATCAAGCCCCTGGATGAGATCGCGAAGATCGCGCGTTCTTCCCTGAAAGATCTTTCTTCAGGCAGAAATTCCAGCGATGTGATCATAAACTGTTACCTGCGCATGAGCGACGTCGTTTCGAACAAGCGCCAATTGCAGCGCGAGCTTGCCATGACGCCTCATGAGTTTGCCTTGCGCCTCGAACAAGCCGGGCTGCCGGGCGATGCGGTGACAAGGCTCACACGTCTTTTTGAGGGGGTGCGCTATGGTGACAGAAAATCCGGACCCAAAGATGTCAACGAGGCGGTCAGTTGTCTGAAAACGATCCTGCAATACTGTGGGGAACCCGTATGACGCGCGCTCGACGCATTCTGATCTTCATCGGAACGTTGATCATTGCCGGACTCTTGGCCTTCCCCTTGCGGGAAATGATCTATGAAACGATCGTTGTTCCTGCTGCGTTCATCGCCTGGAATCTCGATTTGCTGTACCGTTCGTATCCGCAATGGATCTGGTGGTTCGTTGTCCTTTTTATTGTGTTCCTGATGATCGCATTCAGCCTTGGGCCTCGACCGCAATCCCGCGGCCGGGTTGAAGAAAAGCCGAAGCCTCAGCAGGGGCAGGTGGAAGGTCTTGCCATAGGACTGCGAAGAGCGGAGCATGGCATTTATTTCAGATGGGTGATTGCCAACCGGCTGGGGAAACTTGCTTACCAGATCTTGCTCCACCGTGAGAGTGGACGTCCGCGTTCGGTGTTTGCGCCGCTGCTGGGAACGGATTGGGAACCGACGAAGGAACTGCAGAATTATCTCGAAACCGGCTTGCACGGTTCATTCGCGGATTTTCCGAATGTGAGACGTTTCTCCAGCACACCTCAAAAGACACCACTTGATATCAATGTTGCTGACGCTGTTGAATTTCTTGAATCACAGGTAGAAAATGGTAGATCGGGCTTCTAGCCCGACCAGGCGGCTTGCAATCCCGCCCTATGTTTAAGCATCGGAGTAAATCGTGACAGATATTTCCCAGGTTTCATCGCTAAGTAGACAGGTGGTCGCGGAAGTGGAACGCGCCGTCGTTGGCAAACGCGCCTTGCTGGAAATGATGATGGCGTCCGTGCTTGCGGGCGGACACATCCTGCTCGAAGATTTTCCGGGTCTGGGCAAGACGCTGGTCGCGCGCAGTTTTGCAACAGTGCTTGGGCTTGAGTTCAAGCGCATCCAGTTCACGCCCGATCTTCTGCCGGGTGACATCACCGGCGGCTATATCTTCAACCGTACGAAAAATGAGTTTGAACTTCGTAAGGGTCCGATCTTTGCGAACATTGTCCTGGCGGATGAGATCAACCGCGCCTCACCAAAGACTCAGTCTGCCTTGTTGGAAGCCATGCAGGAGGGACAGGTGACCATCGAAGGCGAAACTCTGCCGTTGCCTGTGCCGTTCCTGGTGCTCGCCACCCAAAACCCGATTGAGTATGAAGGCACTTTCCCCCTGCCTGAAGCGCAGCTTGACCGGTTCATGCTGAAACTGGCTGTTGGATATCCGAGTATGGAGGAGGAGAAACTAATATTGCGCCGGCGCCGCGAACGCAAACAGGATGAAGTCGTCCTGCGCGAAATTACACAGGCGAATCAGGTGCTCGAGATGCGCGAAGCAGTTGAAAATGTCCATGTGACCGCAGACCTGGAAAGTTATATCGCGGCGCTCGTTCATGCCACGCGTGTGGACCGCCGGGTTTCGGTGGGCGCGAGCCCGCGCGGGTCGCTGGCATTTCTCAAGATCGCGCGCGCCAATGCTGCGATTGAAAAGCGTGATTTCATCACGCCCGATGACATCAAGCGTTACGCGCTCTCTGTGCTTGGTCACCGCGTCATCCTTCAGCCCGAATATTGGATGTCGCGCCAGGTCACGGATGACGTGATCCGTGATACGCTTGAAAAGACGCCGGTGCCCGTGGTGAAATAGCGTTCGTACTGAGCGCAGTGATCTTACAAGCGAACACAGACGAAGCGCGGATGCTCAGTTTATAGATAGCGCTTTGACTTCGGACTACCCTCTGCGCGAAAAACCCTATGTCCCGTTCCCTCCTCCTTGGCATTCTCACGTATGGATTACTCCTGGCAGGCATTGGCACTGTGAACGGAGAGTTCATCGCGCTGGCGTTGCCCTTTGTTGCGTACTTGCTGGTGGGATATTTGCAAGCATCCGAGCAATTAAAACTTGAAGCCACTCGCCATTTGAGCGCAGAACGCGTATCACCCAATTCGGATGTGGGTGTGACAGTAACCGTTAAGAATCTCGGTTCAAGCCTGGAGGAGGTTCTGCTTGAGGATGTTTTGCCCGCCGGATTGACCGTCCATTCGGGATTCAGCCGGCACCTGCTGAGGCTTCAGAAGGGGGAGTCCTACACTTTTGCGTATACAGTCGCAGGTCCGCGCGGCGGTTATGTATTCGCGGCGCTGGAGGCAAGTGTCAACGATCATTTGGCGGTCATCAGTTCAAAGGTCCGCGTGGAGGCGAAGGGACGGTTGTTCGTCCTCCCGCCGGTGACACGCATCCGCCAGGTGGCGATCCGCCCGCGCCGGACGCGTGTCTATGCCGGGACGATCCCTGCTCGGGCAGGCGGGGCTGGTACCGATTTCTTCGGGGTGCGCGAGTATCAACCGGGTGATCCTCCAAGCGCCATCAACTGGCGTACCAGCGCCCGACATGCAGACAAGTTCTATGCCAATGAATTCCAGCAGGAGCGCGTGGCAGATGTTGGCATCGTGCTCGATGGCCGCCTGCGGACAAATGAATTCGCACGCGGTCACTCGTTGTTCGAGTACTCGGTCCAAGCTGCGGCATCGCTTGCGGACGCGTTGTTGAATCAGGGAAACCGTGTAGGGCTCTTGCTGTATGCTTCCTATCTCGGCTGGACGTTTCCAGGGTACGGAAAGATCCAGCGTGAAAGGATTTTGCACGCGCTTGCCACTGCGAAGACCGGCGAGAGTCAGGTATTTTCAGACTTTGTGCATCTCCCTTCCCGTTTGTTTCCTCCCGAGTCGCAGATCGTTCTGGTCTCGCCTTTGTCTGAAGATGATCTGATGCCGTTGATCCAGCTGCGCGCGCAGGGCTATGAAGTGATGGTGATCAGCCCGAACCCGGTCAAGTTTGAGCTGTCGTATTTGCCAGCGAACGAAACGATTCAACTGGCAGGGCGGGTGATCCATATGGAACGCACCCTGCTTCTGCAAAAAATGGGGCGCGCAGGCATGCATGTGCTGGATTGGGACGTGACGGAACCGTTCGACCTCTTTGTCAAGCGGCGGTTGGGGCGTTCGCCTTTCTGGCTCCGCGCGGTCGGGAGATAAATTCGCCACCGAGTCACAGAGACACCGAGCAGGATTAATTAAAAACCGTGACTCTGTGCATCCGTGGCTTAGAATAGAAGTTATGACCATCATCGCATTCGTTTTGAGTATTTTTCTAGGGACAATCTCGCTTGCAACAGGCTATGTGCAGGCAGGTTTCTCTGGTTACTCACTCTGGTTTTTTCTGCTGGCAGGGACCTGGCTCATTGCGCATTTTCGAAAATGGTACTGGTTCTCATCCATTGCTTTACTCATCACGATCCTTGCCGCGGCGTACGGTGTTTGGAGCGGATTTCCCACGGTCTGGATGCTTCTGGGCGCGCTCGGGGGCTTGCTTGGTTGGGACCTCTCTGACTTTGCGCGGCGCTTAAGTTATGCCTCGCCGATGGACGATACCCGCAGCGTGGAGCGCCTTCACCTGGAGCGTGTAGGCATCGTCGCCGCGCTCGGGTTCGGGCTGGCGATCCTCAGCGTGATTATTCGGGTGGAGCGCCTGGCATTTGAAGTTGCGGTGGGACTGGTCTTGCTCGCCGCGCTGGGCTTGACTCGACTGGTGATCGGGTTGAGGAAGTATTAAATCATTAAACATATAGCTCTCGAATAGCTTTAGCAATTGCTCCGTCGATTTCAAAATGCTCTTCCAGAAAATTCAAAATTTCCAGCGCGGACTCGCGGTTCTTTTCGTAGCCTTGCATCCACGTGCTGGCATGAAACGCTAAGTTTGGAAAACGTTGTTCAAAACGCCGTTCATTGACAAACGGATCGCGACGAATTTCTTTGGCTGTTTCGACATTTTCTACTAACTCCAGAACTCGGTCCACGGCATAGCCTTGAATAAAGCGCGTCGCGGAAAGTTTCTCGCCGCGTTTGTCTCTGTTTAGACCTACATAGATATTGGTCAATGCCTCGCCCAGCAGCCATTTCTTGCTGCGTTTGGAATGTGGTGCTGGAAGGGAAATCGGCTGACCCACTGCCTCAGGAACATCCGCCCGCCTCCAGATGATCCGCCCGGGAGCAAACGGAATGCTCTTTAGTTCGTCGAGCTCAAAAACAGCAAATTCGCAGAAAATGCCGTCTTCAAAGAGCAGCTTATAACCATCATCTGTGTTGAGGAAACTATATGCAACCGGGTGGACGTCGCGCAGCCATTGAAGGGAATCCAAACAAGCGCCTTTTTGTCCGTGTTCGACGACAACAAAGAAATCCAGATCTGAATAAGAATCGAGGCGATCAAGTTCCAAGCCAACGGAACCAAGTCCGATGAGCGCAAGGGCGTGTCCGTTTCGCTCGAGTGAACGTCCAATTTCATCGAGTCGGTTAAGAAGGGCTTGAGGGTCCATAATTTCCTATGACCATTCCAGTCCGTATCATATTTCTTTGGGATGAATCTTAACGGTGGCTACAAGTATTTCCGAATAGCGTTGATTAATTTGGGCAAATGTGCAGCGCCCTCCACTTCAACGACGGCAAGATATCCGTACACACGCCATAACTCACGCCTTTCGCTGAACCCCGGATCAATAGATGATTCCTCCTGATAACCATTGAAAACGTCATCAGGGACGGGTTGAAAGTAATCAACATAGGCGAGGTCCATTTCAGGGTGTCCGTAATAGACCGCAGGGTCAATCACAACTGCTCCCATTTCAGTGCTGATAAAGTTATTCTGGTGGGCATCACCGTGCAAAAGTGTTGGAACTGCCAGACGGTCGCAAAGTTTTGGGATGCGCAGGATCAATTTTTCAACCTGGCGGATAACATCCATTGGCATGTTTCCTGAATTGATTGCCCCGATAAAACGTGGCCAGAGGCGACGTTCCGCATAAAACATAGGCCAGTCAGGTAACGACCCGTTATCCTGATACAACGGACCGAAGTAGTTGTGAGAATCCAAGCCAAATTGCCTTCCCTTATTTCGATGGATTTGTGCGAGTGTTCGCCCAATTTGTCGCCATTGTTGGGAAGTCCGGTCAATAGCCTGCACTCCTTCCAGGATCATGATGACACCACCACCCATGGGGAGGTTGCCAATAAGAGTGGGGATGAGGATTCCTGAAAGCTCAGAGAGAAGACGTAGGCCTGCCATCTCGCTCTCGAATTGCTCCAGCCCATTCGCGTCTTTGCTGAACTTAACAAATATGGAATAGGAACCATCTGAAAGGAGGGCTGATGGATGCGATGAAAATTCGTTCATGTCCCTGAATTCTCTTGTCTTCCATCTCTTGCCTCTGTGCTCTGATACTATCTGTTCGATGGCAACCTGGAATTGATAATTTAACAGTGGATGAAGATCGTTCGCCATATCCTTTGATAGCTCCCTAGATGTATTTCTCCATTCGAATGTCCTGCCACATTTTCCCCTGCCAGTAGGTAAAGTTTGGAATGCGAGCGATTTCGGTATAGCCTGCCTTTTGATACAGCCTGAAGGCAGTTGGGTTGAACTCGAACACGCCCAGTTCAATTCGTTTTAGGCTCTGTTGTTTAATCTCTTCCTCCAAATATTTAAGAGCCCGAGAACCAATCCCCTTGCCGCTGCCTGTTTCTTCGCCAACGATGATGCCTATCCAGGCGGTTCCCGTTTCATTCTTGTATAAGTGTTTCGGCTCGATCTGGTAATCCATTTCGCCGATCAGTTGATTTCCCAGGTAGATCAAGAACGTGTGATTGTGTACGAGTCTCTCCTCCAGATCCTGAACCGTCAAGACTTCTCTCATCTCGAATGCCTCTTTATTCCTGTTAGGACGGATCAAATGAATCAAGGTCGGATCGTTTTCCCATCTGCTTGGATGTTCAAGAACATCAGTGGTGGGTTCGATTCGTTTTCTAAATGTGATGTCCATTGTTTTCTGCGCTCCGTTCTGTAAGACTCTCCAGCCATTCTGCTGTCTCTCTTGGATTCTTCAACCGAATCATTTTCAAATGCTGATGCTCCGGCTGGGACAGTAACATTGAGTATTCGCGTTTTCTTCGCCAGTATGTTCTGAATAACCAGTGATATAACGACTCTTTCGACCAGAGTTTGAAATGCGTCCAAAAAGTCTCGCGGTTTGTACCCCACAGCAATTCCTGAGTCCACCAGCGGGTAAAGCTGCGACGAGTAAGTTGCCATAAGACTGTTAAAAGCGGGTAATCCAGCCAGATGACGGCTTCCGCTTTGGGCCAGACCAAATCTCGCGCGATGTGATAATTGCCTGCGACGATCCATTTCTCGGCTTGCGTGGCTTTTTTAACTCGAGATCGAAGCACCTCCGGAGGTGCACTTTTCCAATTCGGTTCCCAATTAAGGGCATCGAGGTCGATGTAATCCAAGTTGAACCGTTTCGAGAGTTTTTCTGCAAGTGTAGACTTGCCCGAACTGGTCACACCGACGATAACAACGCGTTGGTAGGAAGAAGTGTTCATAGCTCCAGTAAACACGAAGGACACAAAGGTCACAAAGGACTTTAGCCTTAAGGGTTGCTCCCTTCGTGTCCGTAGTGTCCTTTTGTGTTTAGTTTCTCATCTTACATAAATCGGGTTGCTAAATATCCAGCCGCGTTTGCGTCCAAGATAGCTGCGCCAGACTTCCACGCGGTAGGCGCCTGGTTCTGTAGCGCTGTAGGCACAGGCTTGGGAATCTTTCCAGATGCCGACCGTTTTTCCATCCTTGATCAAACGGATCTCGGCAGGCTGCGGTAGGTGCGCTTGTAACGTCACACCGCGTTTGGCAGAAATCTCATCACCCATGACAGCTGATTGTTCGAGTCCCTTTCCCTTGAAGATGAAGCCGCGCGTTGAGGCAGGAAGGTCATAGCCGACGAAACAGTGCCCCGCGCCCAGAGCTTCATAGATCATCCTCTTGTCGGTGGGAACATCACCCGTAAACGGCTCGGGAATAAGCACGTGTGTGTTGACCGTGCGGAAGTGAAACTGATAGGGAAAGATCACGCGATGCACTGGTCCCATGTGCATGTTTAATGCATGCGCATCCGAACCGCCGATGGCAACAACCCGCTGTCCATCTTCGAGGAGGTCGTCCCAGCGTTGGAGTGTCTCACGGATGGGGCTGTATCCGATGAATTGTGGGAAGAACGCATAGAACGCGCCGTGCAGTTTTGTAGGGACAACGGTTTTCAGTTCACTCAGCCCGTTCCAGAGTTCGATGCCGGTATAGCCGCGCACATCCCAGGCTTCCCAGGAGATGTCAGTCTCGTTGAAGGCGGGAGCCTCGGGGTCGCGCGGGTGGGCGATAAAAGATAGTCCGCCTGCTTCGGCGACTCCGTTGATCAGTGTTTGTGGGTCATCTGCCAGCGTGGCTACATCCCGAGGACTGTTGAATACTAAAAGGTGGTTCTTTTGCGGGTCCCGATCCTGGTCATGGACCTCCTGCCCAACCAGGAGCAGGACGCGGCCTGTCCTGAGCGATGTCGACGGGCTGCGCGAGATTCGATAATATCCCTCCACACCCTGGACCAGCACGTTGTGATCGGTCACGATGACCGCATCCAGGCCGGTCTTGATGGCGGATTCCGCGATCTCCTTATGTGTGCCTGTCCCGTCTGAGTAGCGGGTGTGCATATGTAAATTGACAACGATTTCGTGCATGAGACCTCAATAATTCATTTTTTACCAGAGCTTTGCGAAGGCTTTTATGATAGAGCCTGGTCAATCGATAAGTCACCTGCGCAAGGCTTGTTCTAAGCGATGTTAAGAGCAGCCTAAACCGTCAAGTTGACGTTTCTTCTCCCCCGCGAGTATAATGTTTCCGCTTAAGTAAAAGGAGGCACGTTGTAAATGGTTACCTATCTAAATATCGCGCTGATTATAATCTCGGTCCTGCTCATCCTCAGCGTTATCTTGCAAAGCAAAGGCGCAGGCCTGGGCGGGCTGACAGGCGCCGATACAGGCAGTATCTTTACTGCTCGTCGCGGCGTTGAGCGCACACTGTTCTGGGTTACGATTATTTTGAGCGTTATTTTCTTTGCCCTTGTCATAACGCTTCTTCTCATCGCTTGATTCAATGGATCACTTCTGAAAGGCCGTTTGATCCGCGCGGCGTGAATCTGCGGGGATCGGAAACGAGCCTTTCTTTTTGTCCATGAAGCAGTTACGCTGGCAAATTCTGATTGTTCTTGTCACGCTGGGGATTGTGGCTGTGTTGTTGTTTAGCCAGCAATCACCGGTCGCAAATGGACCCATCGTGCCGCTCCCCGAGCAGGGAGGTGTTTACACGGAGGGAATGGTCGGCTCGTTGGGGCGGCTCAACCCACTGTTGGATTGGAACAACCCTGCAGATCGTTCGGTAAACCGTTTGCTCTTCAGCGGTCTTGTCCGCTTTGATGAACGTGGTTTGCCTCAGGCTGACCTGGCTGAGGCATGGGGCGTTGCCCAGGATGGCACAGTCTATAACTTTTCCATTCGACAGAACGCGGTCTGGCACGACGGGACACCTGTCACCAGTGATGATGTCATCTTCACGATTGAGATGATGAAAAGCGCGGGCTCGCTCTATCCGCCGGATATCAAAGATCTATGGGGCAAGATCGAACTCACACGGCTGAACGACAAAAACCTGAAGTTCACTCTGCCCGAACCTTTTGTCCCGTTCATGGATTATTTGGCGTTTGGCGTTCTGCCAAAACATTTGCTTGAGTCGGTCCCGCCTGATCAACTGCAGACCGCGGACTTCAACATCGCTCCTGTTGGCAGTGGACCCTACGAATTCGATCATTTGATCGTGGATAACGGTCAGATCATGGGTGTGGTATTGACCCTGTCTGATACCTACTATGGAACCGACTCGTTTATTGAACAGGTGGTGTTCCGTTATTATCAATCCTCGTCGGACGCGCTGGATGCCTATCAACAGGGCGATGTGCTTTCGGTGAGTCAGATCACTTCGGATGTGTTGATCTCGGCGTTGGAGGAACCGAATCTTTCGGTCTATACCAGCCGCATGCCGCAGATCAGTTTTGTTCTGTTCAATTTGAACAACGCGGAGGTCCCTTTTCTACAGGATCCGAAATTGCGCCGTGCCCTCATGCTCAGCATTAATCGCCCCTATCTCATCAACAGGTTCCTGCAGGGGCAGGCTGTCATCGCTGATGGTCCGATCCTGCCGGGTTCCTGGGCGTACCATGATGGTATCGAGCATTTCGAATATAACCCTCACGAAGCGATTAACCTGCTGAAGGCTGAAGGGTACGTGATTCCAGCGGAAGGTGGAGATGTGCGTGGCAAAGAGGGCACATTGCTTTCCTTCTCGCTGTTGCACCCCGATGATAGTGTGCATACCCAGATCGCGGAGACCATCCGGGATCAATGGGCGGAGATCGGCGTACGCGTCGAACTGCAGGCTGTCCCTTACGATAAGCTTGCCGCGGATTTCCTTGCCTCTCGCACTTACCATGCTGCTCTCGTTGACCTGAATCTGGCGCGCACGCCAGACCCGGATCCGTATCCGTTCTGGCATCAGGCTGAAGCCACGGGTGGACAGAACTACTCCCAATGGGATAATCGCCCCGCGAGCGAATATCTCGAACAGGCGCGCGTCACAGCAGATCCTACACTGCGCACGCGGCTCTATCGCAATTTCCAGGTGGTCTTTTCCAAGGAATTGCCGGCACTTCCTTTATTTGCACCCGTTTACTCCTATGGCGTGGACTCGCAGGTGCAGGGAGTCCAGGTGGGACCGTTATATGAACCAAGCGATCGCTTGGCAACATTTACCAATTGGTATTTGCTCACACGCCGTGCCCTCGAACAGACGGAAGCCCCCACCCCTACACCATAAACATGTGAACGATTAAAGCAACATCATTCAATCAATCCAAAAGAGGCATCATGAGCGAACTTCAAAAGGCACTCGATTATGCAATTCAGAACCGTGAGCGGTTTTTGAACGAGTTGATCGAAGTGCTGAAAATCCCATCCATCTCCACAGATGCAGAGTTCAGTGGAGAGGTTATGCGTGCGGCAGAATGGATGGCGAATTACCTAAAGCGGCTTGGCATGGAAAATGTGGAAGTCATGCCAACAGACGGCGGGCATCCCGTTGTGTACGCCGATTACCTCAAAAATCCCGGCGCGCCGACTGTGCTGGTGTACGGTCATTATGACGTCCAGCCTGCGGATCCGTTGGAGCTATGGGAGACGGGACCCTTTGAGCCAGAAGTGCGCAGCGATCTCCTTTTTGGGCGCGGCTCCTCCGATATGAAGGGACAGATCCTCGCGACCTTCAGCGCGATTGAAGCGGTCATGAAGAGCGGTGTGCCTGTCAACTTGAAGTTTCTTCTGGAAGGCGAGGAAGAGATCGGTTCAAAGAATCTGGAACCCTTCCTCCAGAAGCATGCCCAGAAATTTAAAGCAGATGTTTCGCTCAACCCTGATGCGGGTATGATGGGCATTGACATGCCAACCATTACCTATGGTTTGCGCGGGCTCGCCTACCTGGAGATCAATGTCTGGGGTCCCAAAGCGGATCTGCATTCCGGCTTGTACGGCGGCGCGGTCCACAATCCTGCCCAGGTTTTGACTGACCTTGTCTCCAAAATGCACGACGAAAAGGGACGGATCACCCTCCCGAGTTTTTATGACAGCGTGCGCCCGCTCAGTGAGCAAGAGCGCGTTGATTTTGCCCGGCTGCCCAACGACGATGCGCATTATTTGGAGGAAACCGGTGTCCCTGCGCTTTGGGGCGAGGAGGGCTATACCTCCGCAGAACGCACCGGCGCGCGTCCAACCCTTGAAGTGAACGGGTTGCTCTCGGGATGGACGGGTCCCGGCTCGAAGACGGTGCTTCCTGCGAAAGCGATGGCAAAGATTTCCTGTCGTCTTGTTCCCGATCAGACGCCAGCTGAAGTGGAAAATCAAATGGTGCGCTTCATGGAAGAGAACGCGCCGAAGACAGTCCAATGGGAAGTCAAAAGGTTGACAGGGAGCCCGTTTGCGATCGCGGATTTGAACAACCCGGGTGTCAAAGCCATGCACAAAGCGATGGAGTCGGTCTGGGGCAAGCGTCCATTTTATCGCCGTGAGGGCGGTTCCATTGGCGCGGTGGCAATGCTGCAACAGATCTGCGGTGTGGAATCCGTGCTCGTGGGTATGGGTTTGCCAAGTGACAACGTCCATTCACCGAATGAGCACATGCATTTGCCTACGTGGTACAAGGGCATTGACGCGTTCATCCATTTCTTTTATAACCTGGGATAGTACATAAAGAGCCCTGCGAACGCTTGCCGTAAGAAGGGTCGCAACCCGAAGATATAATCTTTGCAAGGCTTGGAACTATTGAGTCGTCCCTCGGACGCGGGAAGGTTTTATAAGGTAAACAAATCATTATGGAAGATAAAATTATTTCTTATGGCGGGCAGGCTGTGATCGAAGGCGTGATGATGCGCGGGCGAAAAGCCTTCGCGGTTGCCATGCGGGCGCCCGATGGGAATATCGTTATCCACCAAGAGGATCTTGCCTCGGTCTATCGTTCAAAGATCACAAAGATTCCATTCCTGCGCGGCGTCATATTGCTCTGGGATGCGCTTGGGCTCGGTATGCGTGCGCTCACACTTTCCGCTAATACCCAAACGGGTGAAGACGAAAAACTCGAAGGTCCCGCGCTCTATCTTACACTGGCTGTTTCCCTTTCGATTGGCATCGGGCTATTCTTCCTGCTGCCAGCTGGACTTGGCGGTCTGGCAGAAGGAAATCTTGGCTGGAATCCGTGGCTGGCGAACCTGCTGGAAGGCGTTATCCGTTTGATCCTTCTGGTCGCGTATATCTGGGCAATTGGTTTTATGCCGGATATCAGACGTCTCTTCGGCTACCATGGCGCAGAGCATAAGACCATCAATGCTTATGAAGCCGGGGCGGAGCTGACGCCCGAGTCTGTCGCGAAATTTTCCCTGGAGCATCCACGCTGTGGCACAGCCTTCATGCTGACGTTGGTGTTGATCTCCATCGTCGCCTTCACCGCACTGGGACCTCTATCCATGTTCTGGAGGCTTGCCAGCCGCGTTTTACTGATCCCCATACTGGCAGGGATTTCTGTGGAATATATCCGCTGGACAGCCAATCATCTGGATTCGCCGCTCGTGCGATTCCTCATCAAGCCGAATCTTGCTCTGCAAGCCCTGACCACCCGCGAACCCGACGAGTCCATGCTGGAGGTCGCGATTGAATCCTTCAAGACCATGCGAAAGGCGGAACAGGAGTTGGTCGTGTAGTCAGCGAAGCAAAGTAATCTCCAGAAGGGCAGATGCCAAGCTGCCCTTATTTTTTATTAATTTCCAGGTTATAGAATTATTTTATGCGAACGAGAAAATGGTTGAGAAACCTTGCATTCGTCCTTCCACTGATGGGTCTGTGCATTGTTGGTTATTTGCTCTACGACCGCGGACGACCAGCGCCAGTCCCAATGAAACAAGAGCTCTATGAGGGCGTCACTTATCGCCGCGTCGTCCGATTGTTCCCGCGCCCGGTGATCGCGCATGTATTGACCATTGATACGAAAGTGAATGGGATCGAATTTCTGGTCACCCCCCCGGACTCGGATGGGGAAACCCCACTGAACGCCCGCACGACCTCTCAATTCCTTGATGAATTCAGCCTGCAGATCGCGGTCAACGGCGGTGGTTTCTCTCCCTGGTGGTCTCACGGTCCGGCGGACTTTTATCCACATGTGGGTGACCCGATTGCGCCTTCCGGCTTCACCGCGTCAAATGGCGAGGTCTATTGGACGGATGACGATACAGAAGGCGTTCCGCCTGTCCTCTACATCAGTCGCAGAAATGCTTTGTCATTCAACAATAGACCGAATAGAGTGCATACTGCAATCACCGGTGACCGCATGCTCCTGCTCAAAGGAGAGATGGTTCCTGAACTGGATGACGAGGAACTGGAGCCGCGCACCGCGATCGGGATCAATCGCAATGGGCGTTATCTCTATCTCGTGGTTGTGGACGGTCGTCAGCCCTTTTACAGCGATGGCGCCACATTTGCCGATCTTGCAAACCTGTTGCTGGAACAGGGTGCTTTCCAGGCGATGAGCCTGGATGGGGGCGGCTCATCAACGATGGTCATCGAAGGAGAGGACGGCAGACCCGTAATCTTGAACTCGCCTATCGACCATTACATTCCCGGCACGGAACGACCAGTGGGAAATCATCTTGGGGTTTATATAAAGTGAGATTCAAAATGCGATCTCGCCGATCTGCTCAAAGTTGACGTCGAACAGCTCTTCGGCTTCCATCCCGGCTTCCGCCTGTTCGATATCCCCGGCGCGGATGCCGCGTTCGCAGTACGACCTGTAGGTGCAGAAGAGACACTTTTGACGGTCCTCCGTAAGCGGGTAGGAGGAAACGGAGGCAACTTCATCCGAAAGTTTGAGCAGGGTATCCCAATCCCGTTTGAATTGCGCTGAGGTGTAAGGAAATCGAGCAGGTTCCTCGGGGAAATCTGCGAACCAGTAGATCATCTCGATCTGCTCCGGCTCGAAGGGTTTGCCGTTGTTCAGGTGCGCGCCCGCCTGGACGAGCAGCGCGCGATAGACGCGCGTCTGCATGCGCGCAGCAAGCCACTCATTGCGCGGTCTCTTGCGATAGGTTTTCCAATCGTAAATGAGAGCTTTGCCGTTGCTGACCGCGATCAGATCGTATTTCGCCAGCAGTCGATATCTGCCAAGTGGGGCAGAAAGTGTTGCTTCCGGGTACAGACCTGAGAGGTCTCCAAGCCCTCTCAAATCTTTTGAATTCTGAAAATTCTCCCACCATCTTTGCAGATTCATTGTGTTGGCAAACTTGGCGATCTGTGCCGCCGGGATGCCGATCAGGTGTTGTTGCACGAGCCGGTGAAAGTATTCGCCTTCCTGCTGATGCCTCTCATTCTCCAACGCAGGTTCCGTTTCAACTGCAGGGTAAGACAGTCGATCTAGATACCGCAGTTTGAATCGCTGGGCGCAATCCGTATAATCCTGCAGGGAGGATTGCGATAAGGTGGTCAGTTGGAAAGGTTGTGTCTTCATACTGGCATTGAATTATAGCATCATGCAAAACTGCCTTCAGTTCGGTTATACTCGGGAAAGTTTACCAACTTAAGGAGATGGCTGTATGGAATGGATTACTGAACCTGCAACTTGGATCGCGTTTCTCACGCTCGTAGCGCTCGAACTTGTGCTGGGGGTCGACAATGTGATATTCATTTCGATACTGGCTGGCAAGCTTCCACCAGAGCAACAACAACGGGCGCGAACGACCGGCATTATGATGGCTGTGATAACACGTATTTTGCTTTTGTTTTCGCTTTCCTGGATCATTGGCCTGACGGAGCCGCTCTTTTCTGTGTTGACAGTTGAAATTTCGGGCCGTGACCTGGTACTGATCGCAGGCGGACTGTTCCTGCTCTGGAAAAGCGTACATGAAATCCATCAAAAGCTGGAGGGGGAGGAGGGTCATTCGTCTGCAAGGGTTCGGGCGGCGTTTTGGAATGTGATCTTTCAGATCATGCTGCTCGATCTCGTTTTTTCTCTGGATTCCGTGATCACCGCAGTTGGCATGGTGGATCGTATCGAGATCATGATTGCAGCAGTGCTCATCTCGGCGGTCGTGATGGTGGTGACTGCAAAACCACTTGCCGGTTTTGTCGAACGTCATCCAACTGTCAAGATGCTGGCATTAAGTTTCCTGTTGTTGATCGGTTTTACCTTGATCGTCGAAGGTTTACACCAGCATATCCCGAAAGGATATATTTACTTTGCCATGGGCTTCTCCATCTTTGTGGAATTGCTGAATCTGCGTTTGCGCGGTGGTGCCAAACCGGTCAGTTTGCATGAGCCCTATAGAGAGACGGTGACTGGCGGTGTGGCAGTGGCCAGTGTGCCGGCGAAGGCTCCCGTGAAGAGGAAGCCAGGGAAGAAGAAGCGCTAATCTCCAAAAGCAAAGAGGTGGACCACGAGTCCACCTCTTTTTAATTACGCTTTCCCGTTTCGTTCCTTTGCCGCTTTGATGAACCCCATGAACAATGGATGCGGCTTCATCGGTCTGGATAAAAACTCGGGGTGAAACTGACTTCCGACCATGAACGGGTGATCTTTTATCTCTGCGATCTCGACCAGCTTGCCATCCGGCGACATACCCGAGAAGCCCATCCCTGCCTTCTCAAATTCCTCTTTGTAAGCATTATTAAATTCAAAGCGGTGGCGGTGACGCTCCTCCACTCGAGCCGTGTCATAGCTTGCAGCCGCTTTGGATCCTTCTTGCAATTCGCATGGATACAGCCCGAGGCGCATCGTCCCGCCCATATCGGTGATGGCGCGTTGGTCGAGCATCAGGTCGATCACAGGGTATTCTGTGCCGCGATCAAATTCGGATGAATTTGCATCCTCGTGATTCAATATACCGCGTGCGAAGTCTATACACATCACCTGCATCCCCAGACACAAGCCGAGATATGGCACTTTCCTCTCCCGCGCATAACGCGCCGCCATGATCTTGCCTTCGATGCCGCGTGAGCCGAACCCGCCCGGAACTAGGATCGCATCTGCATTCTGGATGATATCCCAGCCTTTATCCTTTTCAAGGTCAGCCGAATGGACCCAGCCAATTTCCACTTCCACGTCGTTGGCAAGTGCGGCATGTTTGAGTGCTTCACGCACCGACATATACGCGTCCTGCAGTTCAACATATTTTCCGACCAGCGCCACTTTCAAGCTGGGCTTTTGTTTTCGTACACGTTCCACTAGTTTTTCCCAGGGTTTCATATCCGGCTTGCTGGTCGCCTTCAGATTTAGCTTCTCAACCAGGTAATCTGCCACAGCAGCCTTCTCGAGCAACAAAGGCACTTCATAAAGCACGTCACTCGTGACCATGGGGACGACTGCCTGCTTTTCCACGTCACAGAACAATGCGATCTTGTCGCACAGGTCCTGATCCACAGGGTAATCGGAGCGGGCAATGATCATATTCGGAGAAATACCGATGGAGCGCAGCGCCGCAACGGAATGTTGCGTGGGCTTGGTCTTGATCTCGCCGGTCGCGCCGATGTATGGCAGCCAGGTCACATGGATGAAGAAAACATTCTCGCGCCCCACCTCGTTTCGGAGCTGTCGTAACGCTTCCAGGAACGGCTGTGACTCGATGTCACCGACCGTCCCGCCGATCTCGACAATGACCACATCTGCATTCGTCTCTTTGGCGATGCCAGCCACCCGGCGCTTGATCTCGTTTGTGATGTGTGGGATGACCTGAATGGTCCCGCCGAGAAAATCACCGCGGCGTTCCTTGCCGATGACCTCTGCGTACACCTGTCCGCTGGTGAAGTTGCTGGAGTGGCTGAGGCGGATGTCAATGAAACGTTCGTAGTGACCAAGGTCGAGGTCCGTTTCTGCGCCATCATCGAGCACGTAAACCTCTCCGTGCTGGTACGGACTCATCGTGCCCGGATCCACATTGATGTATGGATCCAGCTTTTGGACGGTCACTTTGAACCCGCGCTCCTTCAAAAGGAGTCCCGTTGCCGCGGCAGTCACCCCTTTGCCCACGGAAGAGACAACACCGCCGGTATAGAATAAATATTTTGTAGTCATAGGTTACCTTTCCAATACATAACCCCTCTCCAGCGGGAGAGGGGAAGAGGTGAGGGAGAAATTACACTGCGATGTACACAAAAGAGATGGGGAGGGCAGTTGAGCCCTCCCCATCGGGAATGACGTACTTGGTAAGTTGCTGATAATTCTTTGTTTTCATCCAACCAGTTTAACGAGATCCTCGGCGGCCCGCCGCATCTCAAGGAAGATCATACCCAGTTTCGCGTCCTGCCGCGCCATTGCCGTTAGTACCGCCTCATCGCCAATGGACGTCAGCACAATTGAACCCTTATCACCCTTGATGTAGACCTGCTCCAGCCCGGCCCGCCCCAATTCATTGGAAATGCGTTCGCCCAGGCTGAGCATTGCCGCAGACATCGCCGATACACGGTCTTCTTCCACGCCCTGCTGCAAGGCAGAAGCCATGATCAAACCATCCACGGAAACAACGGCAGAGGCTTCGATATCCGGCGCGGCGGCTTGCATATTTCGCAGACGGTCCACCATGAGGTCAGCGCGATTTCTTGTCATAAGGTTCTCCTGAATGATGTCAGTCACAGTTTACCATATTCTAAATGGACTTCGGAAGCCATTCATAAAGACTTCGAAGTTTCGTTAAATTTGACCGCTTTATCGCTTCATGTTAAACTTACGTGTTCGGTTCGATTGATGAAACGACCATTCCTTCTTCTTCTTGTTCTGCTCCTCATCGCCGCACAGGATTCTCCTGCGATTGCGATCGCTTCCCCTGTGCCGGATGAAGTTTTACGCGGCGAGGTCACGATCACCGGCAGAGTGGACGTCCCAAGCTTTGTCTCTGCCCAATTGGACTTTGCGTACGCGTCGAACCCGACCAACACGTGGTTCACCATCCAGGCGGTTCCTACATCCATAATCGACTCCACGCTGGCCTTGTGGGATACCACTCCCATTACGGACGGCGATTACGTTCTTCGCCTACGCGTGAATTTTGAGGACGGCACGTTTCAGGAGGTGACTGTTCCCATCAAAATAGGAAATGACATCCCTATACCGACCCCAACGCTTGAGCCGACCCTCACACCGGAAGGGGAGATCATCCTTATCCCCACACCATTTTTGCTTGCAGCCTCACCCACGCCCACTGACCTGCCGCGTCCCACACCGACCGCGCTGCCGGCGAATCCTGCCTCATTGGGGCAAAACGAAATTTATGCGAGCCTGGGGCGCGGCGCGCTTGTTATTCTTGGGCTATTCGCACTCGCGGGACTCATCTTTCGCGTGCGCCGCTATTGAACCTGACTTATGATACTTGACACTTACCTTCTCATCGGCCTTGGCAACCCAGGCCGCGAATACAGAGACAATCGCCACAACGTTGGCTTTATGCTTATTGACCGGCTCATTGTGCGCCTCAATGCGCGCGGATTGAAAGTGCAGTCAAAAGCAATTGTTACCACTTCGACTTACGAAGATCGTAAACTCATCCTTGCAAAACCACAGACATATATGAATCTGTCAGGTCGATCTGCACAGGGATTGCTCAACTTCTACAAGCTGCCTGTGGAAAACATGCTCATCGCGCATGATGATCTTGATATTCCCTTTGGCACTCTGCGCATTCGTCACAAGGGAGGTCCCGGCGGACAAGGAGGCATGGCCTCGACGATTGAACAACTTGGCACAAAGGACTTCCCGCGCTTGCGAATTGGTATTGGTCGCCCCCCTGGTCGGATGGATCCTTCCGCGTATGTGCTGCAGGATTTCTCCCGTGAGGAAATGAAAGTCCTTTCCGAGATCATTGACCGCGCCGCCGATGCCGCGCTCACATTTGTGGTAGATGGTTTGGATAAAGCGATGAATAAGTACAACGGTTCCATTGAATTGTAGGGGTGACCCATATGGTCGCCCAGGGCATGGATACCGTTTGTACAGCGAACACGAAGGTGCGAGACGGCAAGCCTTGCCCCTCCAGGTGATATGGAAATTATTCTCAATAAAATTCGTGATCTCTCGCCATATCAGCAACTGCTGAAACAGCTCCAGGCCGGTGGCAAGCAACTGCCAGGTTTGGGATTGCCGCGCGCCGCGCGGCTGCCTCTCCTTACCGCGCTGCACCAGGACCTTAATCGTCCCGTCCTGCTCATCACCGACCGTGCCGACCACTCGCTTTCGCTGTTTGACGAATTGAGTTTCTGGGTCAAATCACCGCGCTATCATTTTGCAGAACCAAATCCGTTGTTTTATGAACAGGCTGCCTGGGGGGTGACCACTCGCCGCGAACGTTTACAAACTCTCACGGCACTGGCAGTTTCTCATCTTCCGTTTGCGCAAAAGCCCGAAGTTTCTCCCATTTTTGTCGCGTCTGCGCGTTCATTGATGACGCGTACGATGCCGCGCCGCGACTTCCTAAGGGCCTGTAGGAAGCTCTCTGCCGGGCAGAGCGCCCAGCCTGATGCTCTCGCACGGTCCTGGGTGGAGATTGGCTATCAGCGCGTGAACACAGTGCTCGAGCCGGGTCAATTCTCCAGGCGCGGCGGTATTATGGATATATGGACACCCGCCGAAAAGCTGCCAGTCCGTTTGGATTTCTTCGGCGATGAGATCGAAACGATTCGCCGGTTTGACCCGGCATCCCAGCGCACCGTTGAGAAACTCGAATCGATCCTGATCACGCCTGCGCGTGAATACATTAGCCCGGGTGATCAGGATGGTGAACTTTCTGAATTTCATATTCCGGTTCTGCATCCACAATCTGCCAGCCTACTCGACTTTCTTCCACAGAAAGCCCTGGTCCTCGTTGACGATCTTTCGGTCGTCGAAGGCATGGTTGCCGAAGTGGAGGAGCAGGCTGTCAAATTCAGACAGGACAGGATTGCGGAAGAGACTCTCCCTCCCGATTTTCCCCTGCCGTATGTTACCTGGCCTGAATTGCTTGATAACCTGCACAACCGTTCATTCCTGGAACTTGGTCATTCCACCGTCGCGGATGCGGAAGAGGCAGGAGAGCTTCTTTCATCAGCTTTCAGTCATGACGAACGATTTGGAGGGAGACTCAAGCCCTTTATCGAATATTTAAGTTCAATCGTTGAAAGAGCCGAAGAGGCCCTCATTGTCTCGCGACAAGCTTCACGTCTTCAGGAACTCTGGCTCGAATCCAACACTCGTGAATCTGACGCCGGAAACCCCCAGTTCATCGAAGCCTCTGTCTCTGAGGGGTTCGTTCTTCAAAGTCAATCTCCAGTCTCTAATTCACTAACCTCTGATTCTGAATCACCGATTGCCGATTACCGATCCTCAATCGTCCACCTCATTACGGACTCCGAAGTTTTTGGTTGGGAGCGCCCTCAGCCGCGTACGCGTCAGCGACCGGTTGCCGAAACGCCCGAATCCGTTTATGCAGATCTGCAGGTCGGCGATTATGTCGTTCACATTGACCACGGTGTTGGTCGCTTCGGTGGATTGGTCCAACGTGAACTCGATAATCATCTTCGTGAATTTTTGGCAGTAGAGTATGAGGGCGGCGGACAGTTATTCGTGCCTGTCCATCAGGCAGACCGGCTGACGCGTTATGTGGGTGCGGAGGGCGCAGTGCCCGCGCTGGATCGTTTGGGTGGGCAGGAATGGCAGGAAAAGAAGGGCCGGGTCAAGCAAGCTGTGCTCGAAGTCGCGCAGGATATGTTGGACCTCTATGCGCGGCGAAATGTTGTACACGGTTATGCTTTCAAGCCTGATACAACCTGGCAAAAGGAGTTGGAAGATTCATTCCCGTATGTGGAGACCGATGACCAGAAGCGTGCGCTGACAGACATCAAACGCGGCATGGAATCACCGCGCCCGATGGACCGCCTCTTATGCGGCGATGTGGGTTATGGAAAGACCGAAGTTGCACTGCGCGCTGCGTTCAAAGCGGTGATGGATGGAAAACAGGTCGCGATCCTTGTTCCAACCACCATTCTTGCACAGCAGCATTATGAAACGTTTCTACAGCGTCTGGCTGCCTTCCCTGTGAACGTTGAAATGCTTTCGCGTTTTCGGACGCAGCGTGAGCAAACGTCCATCCTGTATAAGCTCTCGATCGGTGAAGTGGATATTGTGATCGGCACGCATCGCCTGATCTCCTCGGACGTGCAATTCAAGGATCTTGGCTTGGTGATCATAGATGAAGAGCAGCGCTTCGGTGTGACGCACAAGGAGCATCTCAAAAAACTTCGTACCGAAGTGGATGTGCTCACGCTCACTGCCACGCCGATCCCGCGTACGTTGTATATGGCACTGACCGGGGTGCGCGATATTTCAAACCTCAACACGCCTCCCGAAGAACGCCTGCCGATTGTCACGCATGTTGGACCTTATTCTCCAAAGCTTGTGCGTCAGGCGATCCTGCGTGAACTCGAGCGTGGCGGACAAATCTTCTTTGTCCATAATCGCGTCCATACAATCGATGCGATGAAAATGCATTTGAATCAACTTGTGCCGGAAGCGCAGGTGGATGTTGGTCACGGGCAAATGCCGGAAAACGAATTGGCATCGGTGATGCACCGTTTCAATGCCGGGCAGACGGACGTTCTGCTTTCAACGACGATCATCGAATCGGGGTTGGACATCCCTAACGCGAACACGCTCATCGTAGACCGCGCCGACACGTTCGGTCTGGCTCAGCTCTATCAACTGCGCGGTCGCGTCGGACGGGGAGCAGCTCGCGCCTACTCCTACTTTTTTCGCCACCGGAAGCTAAATCCCACCATTGAGGGACAGCAGCGACTCGAAGTCATTGCTGAGAATACGCAATTGGGCGCAGGCTATTCGATTGCCATGCGCGACCTTGAAATCCGCGGCGCAGGAGAACTGCTCGGCACGCGCCAGCACGGACATATCCAGGCAGTGGGTTTCCATTTGTATACGCGGTTGTTAGCGGATGCAGTACGACAGATTAGACGGCTCGAAACGTCAAGGGCAAATGGAGAGAAGAAAGATGGAAGAGGAAAGTTCGATCTTGCACTTTCGAGTCTGACTCAACCGATCTCGATGCCGGTCCACGTGGATCTGCCGTTGGCGGTTGGCATCCCTGCAAACTACATCGCCGACCAGGACCTGCGTCTGCGTCTGTATCGCCGCATCGCGGACTTGCGCGATGAGACCGAGATCGAGGCACTGGCTTCCGAATTCCAGGACCGTTTCGGCGAGCTGCCTGAAATGGTGGAGAACCTGTTCTACCAGATGCGCGTCAAACTGCGCGCGGAGAAAGCCGGTCTGTCGGCGATCAATTGGGAGAGCGGACAGATCATCCTGCGCTATCCGCCTTTAGGTCAAGATAAAGATGGGAGATGGCTGCCTGACCTGGGTCCCGGCATACGCTCCGGGAAAAATGCCTATTGGTGTTCATTTGGGAAAGATGAAGATTGGGAGGAAAAGCTGTTGGATGTGTTGGAAAGATTCGAGAAAGGATAAATTGAGCGATCTCAAGCAGTGGGAGCTCCATGCCTCTTGTTGGTTACTGCCGTTTGATCATTTCAGACAATATATCCCAAATAATCGAAATCCGCAGCGGCAGTTGGGTGAAGTACTCACAGTGCTGAATTGAAAATAAAGGCGGTCTGCCCGAGGGCAGACCACCTTCCAGCTCAAGCGCTGGTGGGGGATTTCAGGCTAAAGCGGTGAACGTCCGGGCAAGGCGCGGACAAGTGCTATAGCCACAATGGCTCCCAGAAATGCGACTACAATGCTGCCTATATTGATGCCGTTCACGGCGTTGGGCACGCCAAACAGTTCACCAGCCAGGAAGCCGCCGACCAGACCACCTATGACACCCACGATGATATCGGTCGCAGCATTGCCACGGCCACCCCTCATCATCTGGTTGGCAAGCCAACCTGCGATCAGACCCACTATGATCCAAGATAAAAGACCCATTTCGTATTCTCCTTTCGTAACTGAGCGAGTTTATAGCATTCAGTACTGCTGTAATTTTAACGTGGGTCAGGAACCTGTGTTACATCTCCATCTCGTGAGTGCACAATGCGTGTATACAATTTAAAGAACAGAACAGGCGGCGCAAGTTGCTTATCACCTGACTGCCCGTGTAGCAATATAACTTGGATGATATTTGTGTAACGGAGAATCCAGCATGTAATCTTCATACATGTCTGTGATCACAAAGCCTGCATCGCATTGACCACCGAGCAGGTCTGTGAGGCTGTGACCAAATTCAACAGGCAATCCCTTTTCGATCAGTTCATCCAGGTCTTCTTTGGGAATGCTTGTCAGGTCTGAGTAGGGGATCGAATGCGCAACTTCAAGGATTCCCTCATCGGCTTTGTACAGATCGAAAATATAATGGACAGGGTTCATTGAACCGGTCATCAAAATCCCGCTGTGACGGAGCACGCGATAACACTCCTTCCAGACCGCGCGCACATTCGGCATGAAAACCGTCGAGCATGGATTGAAGACCAGGTCAAAGGATTCAGCTGCAAACATGGATAGATCCGCGGCGTCGCCTTCCATGGTGTGGATCGAGAGCGATTCTCTCTCAGCCACGTACTGGTCCTGTTTCAATTGGGCGGGGGAGTTGTCGAAGACAGTCACGTTTGCGCCCGCCGCGGCGAGGACGGGTCCCTGCTGACCGCCACCCGAGGCAAGACATAGCACCCCCGCTCCCTGGAGGGGAGGGAACCATTTATTTGGAACAGGGATATTTTCCGTGAGCAGGATCGAAAACTCTCCCTGTTTTGCTTTGGCGATAATTTCAGGACTGACGGGTTGTGACCAGCGGTTCTTGCCGCCCTGCACTTCACGGTTCCACGCGTCGCGATTATAGGATCGAATGTCCATAACTTCTCCAGGTTCTTCTTTGTGGTTGTTGATTGTACAAGGAGAGAGGAGGCTTGTCGAGACAGAATCAATGATCGGGCTTGTCCAGAGTGAAGATGAAGGAACGGATAAGCGTTTAAAAATGTTGGGACAGGCCTGCGTATGACCTGTCCCATGAGTGAGGAGAGAACTCCCGCTTAATCTAATCTGCTGCCGCTGGCTCGATGGCTGGAGCCGTGGAGTGATGCACCTTGTTGAGGACGATAAAGCCTACTGTTGCAAGCATTCCCACGAGTCCGCAAAATGCCCAGAGCAAGTTTGGGTTTGCGCTGTCAAGAAGCACACCAGCGAAATATGGACCAATGGTAAATGAAATGCTCCATGAGAGGCCGGAAACTGCCATATAGCGCCCGCGCATATCTTCGGGTGCGAAGCTTGCCACGAGAGATTGCTGGAAGGGTGAGACGACCATTTCACCGATGGTGATGATGATCATGGCGGTTATAAAGAGCACAAAGGTTGGCACGAACCCGTACATCGCAAAACCGATCGCGTAGAGCAACGAACCTGCGGCCATCATCAACATGGGTTTGTATTTCTCCAGGCGACGCGTCACCCAAAACTGGAACAGGACGACGATGACTGCGTTGATGCTGAGGAGCAGGGCGTATCTCACTTCAGGCAATCCGTGCTGATCGCGCAGGAAGACACCGAGCGTTGAATTCATATTCATATACACAAGGGTCATCATTACAGTCACGCCGATGAATGCCAGGAACGGCGTATCTTTGAAGACTCGCCCATAACCTGCGAAGGTCTGCCTCATCGTTTCGGGTTTGGCGTGTGCAAGTGCCTTTGGTTTCGTCTCAGGTAATGCGAAGAGGACGATCGCGGCGCTGATCAAACTGATGACCGCGTCCACGATGAATAGTGTGAGATAGGAGTTGGCGATCAACAAACCGGCAATCGGGGGTGCAATGATGACTGCCACATTGAAGACCACGCGTATGATGCCATAGCCTTCGGCACGTTTATCTGGTGGCAAAAGGTCTGCGACCACTGCTTCGTGAGCAGGATGACCAATGCTGGAAAGTGTGCCGACAAGGGTGACAACCGCGATAAATATTCCCAGTGTTGGCGCAAAGCCCATCCCCAGCGCGCTGAGCGAAGAGAGGATCAGGCTGAAGATGATCACAACTTTGCGTCCCATGCGATCTGCGATGGCACCACCGAGGGCGCTCCCGACCATGCCTGAGACGGAGAAGATCCCAAAGAGGATGCCCACCGTGGACATGCCAATGTCAAATTTTTGGGTGAGGTACAACGCGAAGAACGGATAGAGCATGAACCCACCCAGGCGGTCAATGAATACGATGACGTTGTAGATCCAGAATGCGCGCGGGTATTCGTTATAAGTTTTTCTTGCCCTTGTCAGCAAATTGTTCATTCTTCTCCAAATCAAGTAAACGAACCAGTGTGTTGAGATTCGGTGTCCTGGTTTTCTTGTGTAACTATAAAAGATCACTTCATAAAACTCCCCCGACGATGGGAGAGTTTTACACTATCCGAACGGATAGTGTGGTCAAGTGGACAGGCTTTTCAATCTAGCGCACACGTACAGCACCTGTAACCTGAAAAGGTGCCAGCCAAAATTAATGTACGAAACTTCCAGTAGGAGCCTTGCCGCAATCTACAGTGGGAACTTCGTAGCGCTTGCGAAGCTGTTTACCGGTTGCGATCATCCAGTTTGCGAAGTTGAATATGCTGCGCTCGAACCAGCCTGGGCGATATACGCGGGATCTGACTGCGAGCTTTTCCAAACGGATTTGTGCCACCTCATCCAAAATATCCTGACGGTGATATTCCGCCATATACTCATTAGTCCAGTTATTCATTGGTACTCCTTCGGCGAAACTACTTAAGAACGGTCCAGTAAAAAGGCGCTGACAGCCTTGAGTGTCTTCTCGATTCGATCTCTATTGAGAATGTAAGCCTTTGCTCCGTTTGCTCTCCTTTCCTGCAGGAATCCAGCGGCGGTAAGTTGTGAAAGGTAACGCGACACACTGGGTTGGCTCAAGTTGACCACCTCCATGATCTCCTGTGAGCGCATTTCACCATTGTCAGCGATCAATTGCAGGATTTGCAGGCGGGTATCATCTGCCAACGCCGAAATCCTGGAAACGATCTCTGCCCGATCCAGTTCAGGGACGCGTATCTCCGAGCCTTCCGGTAAATGTGCGCCAAAGTAAATATAAAAAGTGCCCTGGATCTTGTCCGCGCGCATATACGGACCGATGTGAGCGTTGGGGATGAAAATGATTTCCTTTGTGTTCTGGACCTCTTTTCCCCATTTCGTCTCCCATTTTGCTTCAGAACTGACCTCTTTACCGGTCACAAACTCAATCATCTCCATGCGCGTCATGTCACTATAGTCAATTTGATTAAATGCCCTGGCAGATTCTTCCAGCATGGGGCGCACGCGGTTCCATTCAGCTTCCAGATAATTCTTCCAGAACCAGCGGATATGACCTGTCACCAGTTGTTTTAGTGCGGCAGGGTCGATCACGTACGCATGGGCACGTGTTTCCACTTCTTCATCCGTTGCTTCATCCCCAAAACGATATCTGAGAAACTCGATGTAATTTTTGGAAGAAGACAGCACTTCATCCCAATTAACGGACAGGTCTTTATTTTTTTGCGCTTCCTCTGTCACGCAGATTTCTGCATACGCTTTCAGCAGGCGATCCCGAAATTCCGATGGAGGAGTGGATTCAAGATCAGCCAGATATGCCTCGAACATCATGCCCGGTGCCTGGGGCATGATTGAATAGTGGAATCCGATCGTCACCAACTTATGCCGAAAACGCTCTTCGCTGGACATCTGCAAGCGGGTCTTGGTGACCCACTCGTGGATGCCGGGTTCATCCTCTGCCTTGGAAATCAACAACATACTTCCAAATGCATTGAATGCAGGTTCAATTCTGACAAGAGAACGTTCGATCTTGGTTTTTTCAAGGTCTAGAACAAAGGGTGCCATTTTTTTCTCCAATTATTGGATTATTCAATTTATCGAATAATGTGCATATTTTAATTAGTTTTGGGATTTTGTCAAGAGGAAAATAAATACTCCCTGCCGTTTGTTGACAGGGAGTGGTTGGATTGATCGATTCGATTTATGGGCTGGGCGTATTTGCGGTTTCGACGGTAACTCCCACCCATGAGAAGACACGCTTTTCGCTGATGGCGCCTGCCGAGTCATAGATTGGCTGTCCCTGTTCATCCACGCCGTTTTGGCGTACCGTTGTAACCCACCAGCGGATGACATGAGCCAGATTGTCGTTGGGGCGGAAGGAGGTCGGCACGATGAATTTCGTATCTGTGACATACTCGGTGAGGGGACGTGCCTGACCAGAGGTCACATCCTCAATGGTTACCTGATAGGCTTCATTTTCATGCAGTGTACCGATGGAAGCCCATTGCAGCGTCACGACATCGTTTGCCAGCGTGAAGGCTGCACCGTCTGCCGGCAGCAGCAAACTCGGCGCCTGGTAGGGAGGCGGAAGTGTCGCAGTGGAGGTTGGTCCGGGCGTGGCGAAACGCTCACATAACGGAATGATCAAGGGCTGTCCAAGGAAAACTGCATCGGTCGAAAGCCCGTTATAGAACTTGATCGCGTCCTGTGGCACGTTATAGTTGAAGGAAATGCTGGAAAGCGTGTCATTTTCCTGGACGGTGTATGAGATCTTCTCACAGGCTTGTGCCGTTTGTGTGGCTTCATTGGGAACATCCGTTGGCGGTGGTGCAGGAGTAGAGGTCGGGTAAGGGATCTGAAGAGCTTGCCCAACGGATACAAAACACTCGGACGACAACTGATTTTGAACGACAATACTCTGTACAGATATGCTGAAGTTGGCAGCGATAACTCCGCAAGTATCACCCTCGCGCACGGTGTAATCAAACGGAGGCAGAGGCGTCTCTGTGGGAATGCCGGTGGGAGGCAACGTTTCAGTGGCAGTCGGTGTAATCGTCGCGGTCTCGGTCACAGTTCCTTCCACCGTTGGTTCGGTAAGTGTTGTCCCGGTAATGCCTGTTCGCAGGCTGAAATACACGGCAGCCGCGCCGATCAATAGGATCAACGTCAGCGCGCCGAGTGCAGCCGGCAGGCTCAACGTGATTTCGGGCATGCGGCTGGCTTGCATGCCCGTCTCCGCTTTTTTCGATTTTGTCGCGGCTTTTGCTGTGAGTTCCGTGCCACACACCAGGCAGCGAGTGGCATTGTCGCTCAGGCGCGTTCCGCACGTAGGGCAGATCTGTGATTTTTGAGTTGAGGGTTCTTGGAGCATACGGGCGGGAATTATACCATCTGCGCCATGGACTTCGGAAGCCTGCTTTCAGATGCCCGGATCGAGGAATCCTGCAAAAGGATGCCGCCGCGGCGCTACAGCGATGCAGTCTGCCCAGTCACGGTTACGGTTCTTTCCAAGTCTCAGCCTGTTCCCTGTCCATTGGCGTGGATTCCAGCCTTCGCCGCATAATCGCTATATCCGCCGATAAATTCTGTGATCTTCCCATTTTCCAGTGCAAAGATACGATCGACCGTTCGATCAAGGAAATATCGATCATGAGAAATGACCAGGACCGTCCCGTTGAAGTCGTTCAACGCGTTCTCCAGCACTTCCGCCGAGGCGATGTCCAGGTTATTGGTCGGCTCATCGAGCAGCAAAAAATTGGCTCCTGAGAGGACGAGTAACGCCAGCTGGAGCCGACTCCGCTCGCCGCCTGAGAGCGACCCAATTCGCTGGGTCGACTGCTGGTACATGAACAGGTAGCGGATGAGGAACGAAACGGCATTGGATTCACTCATATTCCCTGAAAGCCGCACTGCATCGATCAGAGTCTGGTTGAAAT
The DNA here is from genome assembly GCA_035512375.1 of Anaerolineales bacterium. Lineage (GTDB taxonomy): Bacteria > Chloroflexota > Anaerolineae > Anaerolineales > Villigracilaceae > Defluviilinea. The sequence continues at coordinate 4,235 of DATKED010000297.1, read as the reverse complement.
CCAGCGTATCGTGTTCTTGCGCATAGTAACCCACTTTCACGCTCGGTCCGATCTTGATCTCTCCACTGGTAGGCTGTTCCCTTCCCAGGATCAAGCGCAATAACACGGACTTTCCCGCACCGTTCGCACCGATCAACCCTACGCGCTCACCATGCCGGATGAGAAAGTTGATTTCGTTGAGTATGACTCTGTCTTGCACTTTGGTTGGCTCTGGTGGAGACGCAAGTGTCGAAACCAGAGCGGACGAAGCGGGGTGGGGCAAAAATGATTTGCTGACCTCCACTAACTCCAGCACCTGGTTTGACCCGCGCCAGCCGTTCAAAGCCAGATCCATTTTGCGCCGGTCAAGAATGGGACGTTCGATTTTTTCAACCCTTTCGATACGCGCTTCCATATTATGGATGCGTGTCGCAAACTTATCATTGAAAACCACCCATTGTTTATAGCGCTTCAACGCCATTTCGAGCCGACCGATCTCACGCTGCTGGATTTGATATAACTCTTCCTGTCGCGCCAGGCGTTCATCCTTATCAATAATGTATTCGGTATAGTTTCCACTGAATGTGGTAATCTTGCCATCTTCGATCTCGGCGATATGTGTGGCAATTGCATCCAGGATATAACGGTCATGCGAGATGATCACGACCGCGCCCGGGTACTGGATGATCAATTTTTCAAGATATGCTTTGCCGGGCATATCCAAATGATTATCCGGTTCATCCAGCAATAACACGGATGGACGCGCCAGCATCAGCCGCGCCAGACCGATGAGCTTTTTCTGCCCCCCGCTCAATGCACGGATGGGTTTCTCGAAGTCGGTTTCGGGCAATCCAAGCCCGCGCAGGAGCTCACGCACGCGGGAAGCGTAGTTCATCCCGCCGAGCGATTCATATTCTTCCAGCAATTTGTGCTGTGCATCGAGCGCGCGCTCCAGCGACTTGGCGTTGTTGTACACCGGCGGGTCACCGAGCTGGCTTTCGACACGCTGTAACTCCGTTTCAATTTCAGCGATGCGGGGATTGCCTTCCAGCGCAAGCGCCAAGGCTATCTTTTCAGGCTCGAATTCCGGGTGTTGTGGCAGGTAGCCGACCGTGACGCCCTTGGCTTTGATCACGGCTCCGCCTTTTTCAGGCAAATGTTCCCCGGTGATCAACTTGAAGAGCGAAGACTTTCCGGATCCATTCAAGCCAATGAGACCGATCTTCTGGTCATGTTGAACTTCCCAGTTTAAGTCGCGGAAAATAGTATGTGAGCCGAGAATGAGCGTTGCATTTGAAACTGTGATCGAGATCATGTGTACTCCAATAATACAACTTAAACAAAAACGCCGCAGGTGGAGCCTGCGGCGTGGGAAAGCATAAGAAAAGCTTACTTATCTTCGGGCAACAGGCGCGTGAACAGGAAACCCTCATAATCAAAGCCACGTACGCCAATGCACAGGAAAACCTTTGGGTCCGATCGTTCGTATCGCATAATGGCGGCATTATAACACAGGTTCTTGAGTATAATTCGCTCATCCTGAGAGTTACTTATGGCACGCATTGAAAAAACCATATTTATCAGTTACCGTCGCAAGGATATTTCGTGGGCATTGGCAGTCTATCAATATCTGACTAGCCAGAAATATAACGTGTTCTTCGATTTCTCCAGCCTTTCCAGCGGGGATTTTGAGCAGGTGATCGTCAGTAACATCAAAGCGCGTGCCCACTTTGTTTTGATCCTCACTCCAACCGCACTAGATCGTTGCAATGAGCCGGGAGATTGGCTTCGGCGCGAGATTGAAATAGCCGTAGACGAAAAGCGCAACATTATCCCATTGTTCTTTGACGGCTTTAATTTTGGTGTGCCGTCCATTGCCGAGAAATTGACCGGGAAACTCGGGGCAATAAATCGTTACAACGGATTGGATATTCCATACGGTTATTTCATGGAAGCCATGGAGAGACTGAGCAATAGATACTTAAATGTTCCGTTGGATGCAGTGATACATCCGGTCTCAACGGAAGTACGGAAGGTGGTCAAAGAGGAACAGGTCGCCGCGGACAAGGCGCTCGTGCAACAAAAGGAAGACATCAAAGAACTCGTCAAGCCTGCCGAAGAAAAGCCCGCGAAATCCCCTTATCCCCGCGGCAGTGGGGCTGGGGGGGAGGGAGGTCAAGCGGGGCCTGGTACCGAAGCGGCGAGATCGCAAAACATTTCACAAGAAGGAATGGCTGTTGGCGGAAGAATCAAAGAGTGGGTCAGGCAATATAACCTCCGCCCTTATGGAATCGGTTTGAGCATCTTGCTGGTCGCCGCGCTAGGGATATTTGGCGTCAACTCCTTGATTCGGAACTCAAGTGCAAATCAGACTACCACACCCACATTTACCCAATCCTTGCCAACCTTGACTGTTACATCAGTTTCGCCAACCAGAACCCAAAGCGTCCCGACGAATACCCCAACCGTTGCGCCCACACCTGTACCCACATTGGGCATCGGGAGCACCATGATATCCCCGAAAGATGGCATGACCCTACTCTACGTGCCAGCAGGAGAATTTACGATGGGAAGTGAAGATGGCGAAGATGATGAAAAACCGATTCACACAGTGCATCTCGATGTCTTCTGGATTGATCAGACTGAAGTAACCAACGAGCAATTCGTTCTTTTCTTGAACGCGGAAGAAAACCAGAATCTCGGTAATGAAATCTGGTCTGGAGTTGCGGTGCTAGACGAGGACGGTCCTATTCAAAATGTGTCTGGAATCTGGCAGGTTGAATCTGAGTATGGGAATCATCCGGTGGCGAGTGTGTCATGGGAAGGGGCTCAAGCCTACTGCGAATGGGCGAACCGCCGCCTGCTTACCGAGGCGGAGTGGGAAAAGGCAGCGCGAGGCGGATTGGATGGAAGGGCATATCCATGGGGTGATGAACGCCCGAGTTGTGATCTGGGAGCGGATAATGGCGCACAATATGGGCAATGCCGTGGCGGGACTGTGCCAGTGGGAAGTTTTAGTCAGAATGCTTACGGCCTGTATGATATGGCTGGTAATGTAATGGAATGGGTTGCGGATTGGTACAACCCAACCTATTATCAAAACTCACCATCGCAAAATCCTCTCGGGCCGGCCGAAGCAAACCCCTGGAACCCGGGCTTTCAGACGCCTCCTCGAGTCTTGCGCGGTGGAGGGAGTGACAGTTTATGGAGCTATTTTGAGGAATTTCTGCGTGTTGCTAGTCGCCATGTTCCGGATGGTGCAACTGCCCTCAATTTCATTGGCTTCCGTTGTGCCATGGACGCTTCCGAATAACGCCCTTCCTCAAACCTCATCCATCTGATAAAATACCATCCGCACGCCGAACGCTTTGTTTTTGTTCAAAAACCCTCGGCTTTCCCCGCCGGGGGTTTTTGTGTGTAATAATGACATGTCATTGCGAGGAGGAGCGAAGCGACGACGAAGCAATCTCAGGAAAAATATTGAAACTCCCTAGTATGAGATTGCCACGCCCTTCGGGCTCGCAAGGACGGATAACAGTAGGTGAATGAATGTTAATTGAACGAACTGACTTAAGAAATATCGCCATCATCGCGCACGTCGACCACGGCAAGACCACCCTGGTGGACGGTCTCCTGCGCCAGTCGCACACCTTCCGCGAAAACCAGCAGGTTGCCGAACGTGTGATGGATTCCAACGACCTCGAGCGCGAACGCGGGATTACGATCCTTGCCAAGAATACCGCCATTACCCTGGTTGACCCCAAGACGGATCAGCCTGTCAAGATCAACATTGTTGATACACCGGGCCACGCCGATTTTGGCGGTGAAGTGGAACGCGTGATGAACATGGTGGATGGTGTCTTGCTCCTGGTGGATGCGGCTGAGGGTCCCATGCCGCAAACGCGCTTTGTGTTAAAGAAGGCGCTTCAAATGGGACATAAGGCTGTTGTCGTGATCAATAAAGTTGACCGCAAGGATGCTGAACCTGCGCGCGTCCTCAACGAAACGTTTGACTTGTTCATCGAACTGGGCGCATCAGAAGAACAAGCGGATTTTCCCATTGTCTATGCCCAGGCAACCACAGGACGCGCCGGACTTTCTCCGGATCTTGACTCTGATCTCACGGTTCTATTTGATGTCATCCTACGGAACATCCCCGCCCCAAAAGTAGACGCTGAAGCGCCGTTACAGCTCCTTGTCACCATGCTTGGTTACGATGACTACCGCGGTGTCACCGCGATCGGACGCGTCTTTGC
>DATKED010000296.1:0-3515 GCA_035512375.1 Anaerolineales bacterium | reverse complement strand
ATCAGGGTCAGTCATTTTATAGTCTTTATGAAAGGCAGTGACATGCCAGGGAATATCCTTTGAAACGCCGGCAATGAATCGCGCGGCATCCCATAGCTCTTCGTTGGAATCGTTGAAGCCCGGGATCGTGAGAGTCACGATCTCCACCCATAAGCCCATTTCATGAGCGCGTTTGATCCCATCCAGTGTGTTTTGCAGCACACCCCCAAGTTTGCGATAGTTTTTATCCTGCATGCACTTCAGATCAACCTTATAAGCAGAGATATAGGGACGGATGTATTCCATCACTTCCGGTGTGTTATTTCCATTGGAAACGTAGGCGCACATCAAGCCTGCGGCTTTTGCTTCCTTGAAGATTTCCACGGCCCATTCGCTTGTGATGAGAGGTTCATTGTAGGACGACACAACCACAGAAGCATTTGTTCGGTGTGCAAGATGAACCATCTCTCGCGGAGAAATCCTGCGAATGGAATCGATCGCTGCATCTGAGGATGGATCGCGCATCGCTTGAGATGTCAACCAGTTCTGGCAGTAGCCACAATGGAAATCGCAACCGAGCATGCCAAACGTCAGCGCGTTGGTACCGGGCATCACATGGAAGAACGGCTTTTTCTCAACCGGGTCACTTTGTAGCGCCGCCACGTATCCCCACGGCACGCGTAACTCGCCTCCCACGTTGAACCGCACCTGACAGATCCCGCGCTTGCCCTCACGGATCTTGCAGCGATGTCCGCATGCGAAACATTCTATCGTGTTATCCGAACGTTTTTTATACAACTCCCCCGTTACCGTTAATGTATCCAGTAAATCACCAATCGTCGCAGCCATACCAACCTTCTACTTCTACCGCAAATGATGCGGCACTATGCAATTCAGTCCTCCCTTATAATACCTCAAATGCTCACGGTTTGCATCCAGGCTGGTGGTCGATCCGCGCGTATGGGAGAAGATAAGGCGCTCAAGACGTTCCTTGGACGCCCGCTCATCCAACGCGTGGTCGAGCGGGTCTCGCCCATTGCGGATGAAATGATCCTGACAACCAACCGCCCTGACGATTATCACTTCCTTGGTTTACGCCTCTTTTCGGACCTCAAGCCGGGTCGTGGTGCCCTCGGCGGACTCTACACTGCAATCGCTTCCGCCTCGCATCCCACCGTCGCAGTAGTTGCGTGCGATATGCCTTTCGCCAGTGCAGCGCTCCTCGAAGCGGCGAGCAGGCTGCTGGTTGAGGAGGCAGCGGATGTCGTTATTCCAAAATCAGACGAGGGTTATGAGCCGCTCCATGCTGTCTACCGCCGCGAGACTTGTCTTCCCGCGATTGAGGCATCAATTAATGCAGACCAGTGGAAAGTCATTGCCTGGTTTCCACTGGTAAAAGTACGCGTTCTTACGTCTGACGAAATCAAACAGTACGATCCTTCGGGATTGGCATTTTGGAACGTGAACACTCCGGAAGAATTTTCAAAAGCAGAGAGGATCGCGCAATCCTAGCGCGCAAAAAACAGAATCAATTCAAGGGGGCCACAGGACACTCCACACGTTGCTTACGCTCACTGCAAATATCAATCTCGTTCGCCAGCAATTTCCTGCGCGGGAACGCAAGCCGAAGATCGCCGCGTTCGGTGATGCCTCGAATTGATTAGGGACAATCAACAAGGAGTTTTCTCCTGTACCGTCCGCCTCGTAATCAGCCAGAAAACAAAGTGACCCTTCTGGCGAAAGCGGAAATGGATGATAGGCTTATAATAACTGCCTATCACCCATTTCTTTTTCGGAGCTCATTTCATGACACTCGATCTTTCAGCCATTCGTAGCCAATTCCCCTCACTCAACCGCCCGGCAATTTTCTTCGATAATCCTGCTGGAACTCAAATCGCAAAGCACTCTCTTGATCGCATCAATAAATATCTGGTTGAATGCAACGCAAACCATGGGGGAGCCTTTGAAACCAGCATCACATCAGACGCAGTATTAGATGAGGCGCATCGTGCAATGGCAGACTTCTACAATGCTGCCTCTCCCGAAGAAATCGTCTTTGGCAACAACATGACCACCTTGACCTTGCATATCAGCCGTTCGATCTCACGAGAATGGAAAGAAGGAGATGAGATCGTGGTCACCCGCCTGGACCATGATGCGAACGTGACGCCCTGGGTATTGGCCGCGCAGGATAGAGGCGTAAAGGTCAATTGGGTGGATTTTGATGTGGAAGATGGCACGCTAAAATTGGATGAGCTGCAAAAAGCCCTCGAGCGCAAGCCACGCCTGCTGGCTGTGGGATATGCATCCAATTCGCTTGGAACGATCAATCCAGTAGCCAAGATCGTGCAGATGGCACATGACGCCGGCGCGCTGGTTTACATCGATGCTGTTCAGTATGCTCCACATGGTCCCATCGATGTCCAAAAACTGGATTGTGATTTCCTGATTGCTTCCGCTTATAAATTTTTCGGAACGCACTCAGGGATCTTGTATGGCAGGCGAGAATTATTGGAAAAATTATTCGCCTATAAAGTCCGCCCCGCAACAAACGAGCTTCCTGGCAGGTTCGAAACCGGGACACAAAACCATGAAGGCATTGCCGGTGTGCTTGGGGCTATCGAATACTTCGAATGGGTTGGGAAGACGTTTGGCGATGAATATCACGACAGGCTAAGAGCAGACAATTACCAGGGTCGTCCTTTGGAACTTAAGAAGGCAATGCTTGCCATCCACACTTACGAACTTGAACTGAGTCGCGCGCTCCTCTCTGCTCTGGAAGCTATTCCTGGCTTACATCTCTATGGTCTGACCGATCCTGACCATATGGAAGATCGCGTTGCAACCTTCTCCTTCCGCCTGAAAGACCTGCACCCGCGCATAGTGGCCGAGCAACTGGCAGAGCAGGGGATCTACGTTTGGGATGGAAACTACTATGCCCTCAATGTAACTGAGAGGTTGGGCGTTGAAGACAGCGGTGGCATGGTGCGTGTTGGAGTCGCTCATTACAACACTCTCGAAGAAGTCGACCGATTAAAAGCGGTCTTGATGAAGATTACGACAAGCTTCTAGGCTCGCAAGTTAATCTTGTAATGAAGTGAAAAGGACCATCGACATAAAATGTAATTGGAAATGACTGCGTAAAGGAATGCGGTTTGTTATCTTCCCCCACCAGCCATAAAACAATGCCATCTTTTTGAGCATAGAGATCGAATAGCCAGCCAGTATATTCCTTCATCAGTCTGCATCTGAGGCAGGTAATAATGGCTTAAGCTTGTTCTCTATTACTTCAATCAGACCGTAGATTTCGCTATAAACCTGATTATTCCTTTTGTGCTCCTCCAACAGAATCACAAATGGCATTACTTCCATTGGCAGCAAGTGAGCGGTGTTGCCAAGAGCGGCACGGTGCTGCAGGGCAGCTTCGAAAAACTTGTCCAGAACAAGCTGGTCGCTGCGCCGCAACGCACTATAGAAAGGCTTCAATTCCGCGATCAGGTCGAAGGCGAGCTGTGTGGTGGAAGGAAGAGTACGAC
>DATKED010000295.1:0-24869 GCA_035512375.1 Anaerolineales bacterium | reverse complement strand
CAGTTCTTTGGCGCTCATCTCAAGTAGTCTGTCCATTTCTCGTCCCTTTCCCAAGGGGACATTTTAACTTTGGTGAAAAGGGACATTTCTACTTTGGGCTAACACAGTAACATCTTACCTTGAGGAAGGTTGCGATGTATGGTAAAATGCCGTGCCTTCAAAAAGGGCAACTGGTATTTGTTTCACTCGGAATTATAGCAAGAAAGGATGCTGCAAGAAAATGGCTAAGTGCGCAAACTGCGGTAAATCAACCACCTTCGGTCATAATCGCTCATTCTCCCAACGCGCCACAAACCGCTCGTTCAAACCGAACCTGCAAAAGACGCTCGTCATGGAGAAGGGTCGCGCTGTGCACAAAGTGTTATGCACCAAGTGCATTAAGACCCTGAGCAAGACCGCAGCCTAAGGTCCAAGATCACCCAACAAGGGTCACGACACAAAGCGTGTCGTGATTTTTGTTTAATGCACCACAGAGCCATCGATGCGCTGAGAAAACCCCTTTAAGTTCTCCGCGACTCCGTGTCTCCGCGGTTAATTATCATGCGCAGGGACTTGAGACCGGCTTTTGCTCCTTGCGGGTGTTTGAAAACAGCCGTCGCCGCGACAAAGGCAGTCGCACCCGCCTCTTTCATTTTCGGCAGCGTCTCAGTGTCGATCCCGCCATCCACCTCCAGCCATGCCGAAGATCTCAACGCGTCCAGCTTTTTGCGGATCTCCGATACTTTCGCAATGGTTTCCGGCATGAAGCTTTGCCCGGAGTAACCGGGATGCACGCTCATGACAAGGACCAAGTCTGCTTCCGTTAAAGCAGGCTGGATCGCGCCGACAGAGGTCTGCGGGTTCAGCACAGCACCCGCTTTACACCCCAGCGATTTGATCTGCCTGAGTGTCCCTACAATATCCGGGCAGGTCTCCACATGGACAGTCAGATGGCTTGCGCCAACCTTTGCAAACGCTTCTAGATAACGCTCGGGCTTTTCGATCATTAAATGGACATCCAGGGGAAGTTTTGTGATACGCCTGCATGTTTCGACGATAAACGGTCCCATCGTAATGTTGGGGACAAAATGTCCGTCCATCACATCAATATGGATCCAATCCGCGCCCGCCGCTTCTACAGTGGCGATTTCCTCACCGAGACGAGCGAAATCGGAGGAAAGGATCGATGGAGCAAGAATATATCTGTTCATTAACGAGGGTTGTACAGGAAGAAAATGTAGATCCAGAATGGGATCAAGCCACCAACGCTGATAAGAGTAAGGAGTCCCAGGGCGACCGCCGTCCAGTCGATATCCGGCATGGTAACCTCTGGAAGAGGAAACGTCGTCTCAGGCACAGGCATCACCGGCAGTGGAGGTGGCTGTACGGGTTGTGTTTCTGGTCGCTGATAAGTGGAGGCAACCTCCGGAGTCAGGCTCAGCGAGGACGGAGGTGCCACATCACGTTGTGTCCCAAAGCGAAGCAGGACGCGCCCCAATTGATCTGCAGTGCGATAACGCGCTGCAGGCTCTTTTGAAAGGACCTTCAACACAATCTGTTCAAGAGCAGACGGGAGATCGGGTACGTACTCACTCGGCGGAATAGGCGGCGTTTCCAGATGCATGCGAGCCAGATCTTCGCTGGTGGGGGCAGTAAAGGGTAATGCGCCTGTAAGCACTTCATAAAGGACAATACCGAGAGAGTACACATCGGACGCGGGGGAGGGAGCTTCGCCGGTTGCCTGTTCGGGAGAAAAATATTGGGGGGAACCCCAGACCACATCTGCCCGCTCATCGGGCATGATCGTGGAGAGGGCGCGCGCGATCCCGAAGTCTGTTACCTTGAGACGAGCGTCGGGCGTAACGATCATATTATGCGGCTTGATGTCGCAATGGACAAGCCCGGCCCGGTGAGCATAACCGATCCCGGCACAAGCCTGCACCATCAATGCAATTGCTTCTTCAACAGAATAACGCCCACGCTGACGGAGGATGGTCTTCAAGTCCTTGCCGGGGATATGCTCCATCACGATAAAAAGCTGACCATGATCGAGTCCAAAATCGTGGACCGTGACAATGTTGGGGTGTGAAAGGTTTGCCGCAGCGCGCGCCTCCTGGCGAAAGCGTTGCTGGAAGGCGCTATCGTTTGAATAATTCTCGTGCAACACTTTGATCGCAACTGATCGCTCCAACATCAGGTCACGCGCCCGAAACACATCAGACATGCCGCCTGAACCGAGGCGTTCAAGTAATTGGTAACGATTATTGAGCAATATTCCCTCGTTCATTGCAAAAAGATTATACCCTACCCCAACCCTCCCCTCTGCAAGGTGCCGCGAAGCGGCTGGAGGGGCATCAGGTATAATCCTCCCATGCGCACTGCCATCATTGTCTACAACCCTACAGCGGGACGCTTTTCAGTCAAGCCTTTTATTAAATCTGCTGTAGATGAGTTGGAATCCGCTGGGTGGCAAGTAGATGCAGCAGAGACTCAAAGCGGCGAACACACGATCGAGCTGGCAAAACAGGCGGCGGCTGAGCAAAAAGACGCGGTGTTCGCTGTCGGCGGCGATGGGACGATTGGCAATGTTGTCAACGGATTGGTCCACTCCAAAACCGCTTTGGGAGTCCTGCCGGCGGGCACTGCGAACGTCTGGAGCATCGAACTGGGATTGCGCCCCTTTGCATGGACTCATCCCTGGGTGCTGCGCAAGAATGCATCCATCCTTGCGCACGCTCCCTGCCACGCCGTGGATGTGGGCTTGTGTAACCAGGTCTCTTTTATGATGTGGGCAGGCATCGGCCTGGATGCGCTGACGATTCAATCGCTGGAGCCGCGCATGCGGCTTGACAAGTTTTTCGCGATGCCCGGATACACAGCCAAGTCAATCTGGCATGCAGCCCAATGGAGCGGCTTGAACCTGCGCTTATGGGCAGATGAGGACGAGGTCGAAGGTCACTTCATCCTTGCAGTTGCCACCAACATTCGCCACTATATGGGCGGACTCTCGAATCTTTCGCCGAATGCATATATTGATGATGGACTGCTCGACCTCTGGCTATTCAGTGGAAGCAATCTCGGCGATGCATTACGCCATGCCTATGATCTCTGGCGCGGCACTCACGTCAACTCAGATGCGGCACACCGCATCACATTCCGTAACTTGCTCGTGGAAGCGGAAGCTCCCTACTGGATCCAGACTGACGGCGAAGCGCGCGGCTCGGCACAAATTGCGGAGATCAGTGTTCAAACCCATGCACTAAGACTTCTGATGCCGCCTGCTGGAATGGACTTGCTGAAAAATGCGTCATCAACTCAAGGGAATTAAATGAACGTTCGCGAACTCTTCAATAAATGGGTAATACTTGGTGCACTTATTTTTGCAGGATTCTTGACTTTGATCACTGCAATCGCCATCGGATTGACCTCTTCGCCTCAGGCCTCCGACGTTGGGTTTGCTCCCGCTGACCTGACTGTGATCCCCGCCCCAACCGGCACCTCCGGCGCGCCGCCCACGCCAACCATAGACCCATTCGCCACAGCAACTTCACCAGCAGGCGTTGCAATCGACAATTTTGTGCAGATCACAGGCACCGAGGGGCAGGGACTTCGCATCCGGGCTGAGCCCGGCTTGGGCGGGGCATTTCAATTTCTGGCTTATGATGCCGAAGTATTCGTTGTACAGGATGGTCCGCGTGAAGTGGATGGATATGTGTGGTGGTATCTCGTCGCACCCTATGATGAGACGCGCGTCGGCTGGGCAGCCGCAGACTTTTTGACGTATATCCCAGCGCCGGAATAAGCTTCAAGCACGAAGGATGTGAAGCATCTTTCTGCTTTTGTCTTTCCTTCTTGAAGAAGATGAAAGAGACTATTACGAATTCTCCAAAATACGAATTGAGATCACCATGAACGAAAAGCCAACCGGCATTACTGCCAACAAAAAGACCCGGGAATTCACGATCACATGGAATGACAACCATACGAGCGTCTACCTGTTTGAGTTGTTGCGCGCGGCGTGTCCGTGTGCCTCCTGCCGCGGCGGACACGAGAACATGAGATCCGAACCCGATGCGGAAGTGTTCGATATCAAACTGGGCGACACACCGTCCACGCGGATCAGCAATGTCGTCGCAGTAGGATCGTATGCGCTTACGATTGTCTGGGAGGATGGGCACGATTACGGGATTTACAACTGGCATTACCTGCGCGCGTTATGTCCATGCCCTGAGGATCGGGCGAAGTACGGGAAGAAGTAAATAGTGAAAAGCGACTGATTTCTCAGTCGCTTTTTTTCATTACGGGGTTGGCGTGCGGGTTGGCGTGCGGGTGGGCGTTCTGGTAGGTGTTCGCGAAGGCGTAGCAGATGGCGTCCGCGTAGGAGTCGGAGTCAGCGTGGGAGTACGTGGTCGCACGGTGGGAGTCCGTGAAGGCCTTGGAGTGGGTGTAGCAAGTTCCGCCAGGCGTTCCTCCGCTTCTGCGCGCATTTCCTCGGTCATTGCATCCTCGGGCAGATCCAACAACAACGCCCAATGTTCCGCGGCTTCATCGAAATCCTCACGTGCCTCGTATACTTTTGCGCTCCAATAGTAAGCGAGCGCTTCCTGCTCATCGGTTTCGGCAAGTGCTTTTGTCCGATCGATGAGCAGGAATGCGTTTCCATATCGTTCCTGCAGCAAATCCAGGCGGACACGCGCAAGGCTGACATCAAACAAATTGGGATAGAACAGCATGACGGTGTCCAGGTCCTCTTCTGCCTGCTCGCCCCTGCCGAGTTCCACATTCGAGAGGAAACGATACAGATACGGCTCACGCTGGTTCCGATTCAGCGCAATTGCGTTGCTCATATCCTCGACTGCCTCTTCGTACTCCTCGTTATTGAAATGCATCCTGCCCAGCAGTAAATAGGCAGCTGTATCATCCGGGCTATATTGGAGATAAATGTTCAACGCCTCGACAGCTTCTTCTTCACTCCCTGCCTCAGCATAAATTTGCCCGAGCAAAAGATACGTGGGAAGATCAGTGACATCCAACTCATTTGCCCGTTGGGCAGCGCCGAGCGCAAGATCCAACTCGCCTTCCCTGAGGCGCGCCTGTGCCAGATGGAAAAAGACCAGTGGAGAATCCGGCAGGCGGCGATTCGCTTCATCGAGATCAGCGAGCGCGCCCTGAATATTGTTCTCCCTCAATTTCACAATGGCGCGCTCAAGATATGCCTCGCCGAAGTTGGGGTCAAGCCGGATGGCTTCATCCAAAAAGGAAATGACATTTGAATTCGGGTCTTCTATCAGCCGGGCACGCGCCAAACCTACATATGGCGCGCCAAAACCTGGGTCCAGACCAATTGCCTGTTGATAAGCCGCAACCGCACCGCTGAAGTCTCTTTTGAAGCGATAGGCTTCGCCAATATAATAGTACGCGTCGGCTGCCTGAGGCTCCACCCGTATGATCTCCTGCATGCCACGGATAACCTCATCCCAGTCCCCTCTTTTATAGGCAGCTTCCACAACACGATACATATCGCGCGTTTCCGGCGGGCGAGGCGTATTTACGTAGAGCGGTGTTGGCGTGTAGGGCACTGGCAGCAGTTCAGAAAGGGGCGCGGCTGTGCCGATCACAGCAGGCTGACCGGTCGCGTTGAAAGAGGTGGGTGTTAATGTAAAAGTAGGAGAGGGACCCGGCGTGGATGTAGGCGGCCTCGCATTTCGATTGGCACGCGCCTGGAAGAACCCGAATACGAGCGCGCCGATCAGCACAGCGCCAAGCGCAATAAAACCACCCAATCGAACCACCGGGCTGCCTCTCACTGCTGCCCAGCCTTTTGGCCTGGGTTTCTCATGCGCGAGCAACAGCTTTTCCTCCCAGGCTTTCGGTCGATTGACTGGGAAAGGTTGAATGGATTCATCCGCAGGCAGAGCGCCGTGCAGAATCAAGCCGCGTTTCGCGGCGGCATTTTGAGGGTCCAGTTTGAACGCCGTTTGCAGGCAATAGATCCGCTCCTTGGCGGTATCCATGGTGGCACTCATCCACACCCAATAGGTCGCGTTGTTCTGATCTGTCTTCAGCAAACCCGTAAACAATTCACGGGCACGGCTCTTATTCCCCGCGCGCAGGGCCTCTACTGCTTCCTGGAAAATTGCATCGGCGTCAGCCATACGACGATTTTACCCTACTCGTAAAGTGCCTCACTCGTGAAATTCCTCTACCTGGTAGGTGAGCACATCGAAATGTTTGCTGCGCCACAGGTCAGGTTCCGCCCCCATCTTATAACAAAGATTATTCAGAAACTCCGCGGGGTCAGGGATCTTTTCCCACACCTGGGGAAGAAATGTTGCCCGGCGGTACGGATCATCACGCAAGATGACTCCATCCACGTGCGGATGCAATTTTGACAATAGATCGTTCGCATCCTTGTATTCCACAGGGATGGGATGTGTCAACCGCGAAATCTCGATCTGGATCCCGTTTAATTCATCCTCTTTCACCGGCTGGAAACGCGGATCCTTGAGCGCCGCAGCGACCGCATGTTCCCGCACATCTTCAGCCAGTGACTGATACGCTTCGAGCGAGCCGACACAGCCGCGCAATTGCCCATGGGTGGTCAGCGTAATGAAAGATGAGCCTTGTTCACGCAAGCTTAAAGGCAGTGACGATTCGTCAAGAGCAGACAACTCCTCGCCCCTCACACCGCGTTCCATTGCCTCGCGCGCCAGGCGGAGCAAAATCTTTTGTTCGTCGCTGGTAAGTTTTTCCTGCATGATCAGCCCCTTTCAACACTCCTGGAGACGATTTGTCGTCCTCCCAAGGAATATGTACGTGTCCGCCAGGAGAACCTATTTTGTCAACTTCCAATATTCCCGGTTGTGATATACCAACGGCTCAGCTTCACCTTCGCCGCGTGCTGCAATGACTTCAGCAACAAAGAGCGTATTCTCACCAACCGGGATCGAGTTCATCACCTGGCAATTGAAATAAGCCATTCCATTTCCGAGGATGGGCGCATCGATCAAAAGCTTCTCTGTCTTCAACCCATCAAATCGGTTCGTGATATTGGGGATTTTTCCTGCAAACAGGTCAGACAGGTCCTTCTGCCTGGATGTAAGAACGGTCACTGCAAACATACCAGATTTTACAACCAGATCGTGCGTATGGGTTAACCGTTTCAACGTAACAGAGACGACTGGCGGCTCCAGTGAGACAGATGCAAATGAATTGATCGTCATACCATACTGCTGGCCCTCATGGATCGAAGTGACGATGGCTACGCCCGTCGTCCAGGCACGCATGGCTTGTCGAAGCTTTTCAGCGTCAAGAGTCATAATTTAATTTCTCCAGAGAAAATTCATCATAACGAGGAGGGATATGTGCGTCAAGTCAAAAATCAAAACATGATGCTTCAAACGACGTCAGGGAAATGGACAAAATCTCCTGTTTTCCCCTTGCAAGTTCATGCCTTAAAAGGTACTATTTGGATATACGATATGGAAACTGCTCCTCCACGCCCCCGGCGCAGCACACGTCCGTTCCGTGCAGTGCAGACTGTCCTTGGTGTTGCCATTCTGCTGGCAACCCTCTTTACGGCGCTGCCTTCGCGTGGATTGGTGGCAGGTAATTTCTATGAACGATTAAGTATTATCCTCACGCCGCGTACGAATGAAGAATTGCAAGTGCCGTTTGCCCCACAGGCTCAGGCGCAATTACGCGTCGGCATTGTCGCAGGACATTCAGGCAACGACTCCGGCGCGGTCTGTTTTGACGGCAACGGCAACGTTACGCTCACGGAAGTCGATGTAAATCTAAAGATCGCTGCCATGGTTCAGGAACAGCTTACCCAGGCAGGGTATCAGGTGGATCTGCTGCGCGAATATGACACGCGCCTGAATGGCTATCGCGCGCTTGCCATTGTTTCCATTCATAACGATTCCTGTGAATACATCAACGATGAAGCCACCGGCTTTAAGGTTGCCGCGGCGCTCAACACGAACGACCTCAACCGCGCCAACCGTCTTACCGCCTGCATCGTGGATCGCTACCAGAACGTCACCGCAATGAACTTTCACGCCGGGAGCATCACTCCGGATATGCGTGAATATCATTCCTTCCGCGAAATCGACCCAAGCACTGTTGCTGCGATCATCGAAACCGGATTTCTCAATCTCGACCGCGAGATTCTCACAAAGCGTACAGACATCATTGCAAAAGGAGTCGTGGAAGGTATATTGTGTTTTGCAAAGAACGAAAACATCGCGCCAACTCCGATTTCTAACATGACCCCATGAACGCTCTTTTTTCGAACGGGCGCATTCGCATCCATCTCATCCTTCGGCTGACCCTGTTATCCATCAGCATTGCACTTATCCTTAGCGTCTTCTTTTTCGCAGCGTCCCCGGCAAGTGCGTCCATCATCCATATATTTGGTCCCACGCCCACCGCCACGCAGGAAAACTTGTGGGCCTACGCAGATGTCCCCAAGCCAACGTACACAGCCGCGCCTACGATTCTCCCCATCGACACCCCCCTCCCTCCGGCAACGGAAACACCCGGTTCCATGGTCATGGAGATCGTCGAAGAGACGTCTGTGCGCCCGGCCGAAGTGAGCGTGCCTTCGTATGGCGGGGGAAAATATATTCTCGTAGATATTTCAGAACAACATATGTATGTATATGAAGGGGATGCGCTTGTTTATAGTTTTGTCGCCTCCACTGGCATCAACAACGCCACACGGGCTGGCACGTTCGCTGTGCAAAGCAAGATCCCTAATGCCTATGGCTCCACCTGGAATATCTGGATGCCGAACTGGCTGGGGATCTACTGGTCTGGCGGCTTGGAAAATGGCATACATGCGCTCCCCATTCTGCCAGGCGGAGGGATCTTATGGGAGGGTTACCTGGGCAGACCGGTTTCGTATGGATGCGTGGTTCTCGGCACGTATGAAGCGCAGCTTTTGTATGATTGGGCAGAGATCGGCACGCCGGTGGAAATTCAATGGTAACAAAACTATTCCTCGCGCTGAGCGAAGTGACGCCAAGGCGCCACGAAGACGAAGCATACAGTACAACAAAGCAACCCTATGCGCAGCCTGTCATTACGCCGCCGGGAACGGCGGCTTGAGCTTATAGAATTATTTTTATTTTATTAAAGGTGATCTTATGAACAATCAATTCATCGAAGCCCGTGAGCACATCGCAAAAGCGCGCGAAGCTCTGCGTCGCGGTGACAAGGCATCTGCGCGGCAGTTGGGAGAGAGAGCCGCACTCCTCGCCCCGGAGATGGAGGATGTCTGGCTGGTACTTGCCGCTTCTGACCCCGATCCGCAGGCCGCCGTGGCACACGCCCAAAAAGCACTGGAGCTCAACCCGCAAAGCGCGCGGGCGCGTCGAGGCGTGGAATGGGCATCGCGTCAGCTGAGACAGGCTCAGGCTTCGACAGACCGCAGTCCAGTTTCCCCGATCTCCAGTCAAGTCGATGCAGTCGCGAGTCTCCCGAACAAGCACGCTTATCAAACCGCAGTTGCGATGCCTGTGTTAAAGTCACAGGGAAGGAACTGGCTGTTACCGGCATTGCTGGTCGGCGCTGCCTGCATGATGGTTGGCTTTATTGCATTATTTGCATTGACGCGTCCCGCTGTTGCCTCTATTGTCAGCAGCATCAGCGCGCCAATGCCCACCCAGGAAAATCTCTGGGCGCCGGTGGATATCGCCAAGCCGGAAGTCACTCCCATTGATGTAAGCGCGTTCGCGGTTCAACTTGAAGATATGCCTGCTTCAACTTCAGTCTCTACCCTCCGTGCCACTGCTACGCAAACACCAAACAGCGCAGCAACAGGAACGGTCACGGATGTTCCGACAGAGGCATCCACTGTTATACCTGCGGCGACCGAAACACCGGGTGTCCTTGCAATGGAGGTCCTCGATGACACTCCCACCAGCGAATATACCCCGCCCACACCCGGGATCACCGTTGGAAAGGGGGTCCGCTGGATCGATGTCGATCTCACCAATCAAATGGTCTATGCCTATGAAGGGGACACCGTTGTGAACTCATTTGTCGTTTCCACCGGTACATGGCTTACTCCCACTGTGACAGGCAGACACAAAATCTATGTGAAGGTGCGCGTGCAGGATATGAGAGGACCCGGTTACCACCTGCGGGATGTGCCCTATGTAATGTTTTTCTCCGGAGACTACGGATTGCACGGTACCTACTGGCACAACAACTTTGGTACGCCAATGAGCCGCGGTTGTGTGAATCTTACGATTGAGGACGCGGCCTGGCTGTTCAACTGGGCGTCGGTGGGAACTGTGGTGAATGTGCATTACTAATTAAAAAAGGTGACAGTCAGTTAACTCCCTGCGCTGGGCTTGAAGAGCCTGCGCCCAAGTGACTGTCACCTGAATTTATGCAGGTATGAGCAAGCCTTTTCTTTCCCGGCGCGATTTTCTTAAATTAAGCGGTCATGGCTTGATGGGGATATTTTTGCCTGAGCTCTCGTCCCTTTTCCCTCAACAGGATGATTTCGCTAATCTGCAGGGCCGCATTATTAATCGTACAGTTTGGGTATACGACGAGCCCAATGCGAATTCCAAACGAACCAAACTCTACTGGCATGACCTGGTCGTTCCCATTACCAACACCACGGTCAGCGAAGATGAATCGGCTTACAACCGAGTCTGGTACCAGTTGGAGGAGGGCGGTTATGCATATTCGGGAGGCATCCAGCCGGTCCGCACGATCCTCAACAAGCCGGCGCAGATCCCACCCAGGGGCGCGCTGGGCGAGGTCAGTGTTCCCTATACCGATGCATATCTCGAAGCAGACTTGAACTCAGAGTTCATTTATCGTTTGTATTACGAGACCGTCCATTGGATCACCAGTGCGGTTGACTCGACAGATGGAAGTATCTGGTATCGTCTCTGGGATGATAAATTTGACCAATACTATTATGTCCCCGCCAGACACATCCGCCTCATTTCGACCGAGGAGCTGTCACCGTTGTCTCCCGATGTCCCCAGCGAGAACAAGCATATCGAGGTGCGCCTGGACGAGCAGTTACTCCTGGCATACGAGAAGGAACGAACCGTCTTTGCGACGCGCATCTCGACCGGCGGCAAACGCTTCAGCGGAAAGTACACCACCCCCGTTGGAGATTTCCTCACCTATCACAAACGTCCCACCCGGCACATGGCAGCCGGGGACATTGCATCCAATGGCTTTGATTTCCCCGGCGTGCCCTGGGTGGTATACATCACCGAGAGCGGGATCTCCTTCCACGGGACCTACTGGCACAACGACTATGGCAGTCCGCACAGCCATGGCTGCATCAACATGACGCCTCAAGCCGCGCAATGGCTCTACCGCTGGACCATGCCGACTGTCCCGCCAGAGAAGATACTCGTCTATGGCTATGTGGGGACAAAAGTGGAGATCAAAGTATGACCCGGCTCCAGCCGCCGTCTCCGGCAGCGGTTGCATGGGAACTTTTCGGAAACATTTTCAGTATAAGAAATAAATAATAACTTCTCCGCACATGGCTTTTTTGCGGGTAAACTTATCCCATGCTCAACCCCCAGATCTCACGACGTGAATTTCTCAAACTCGCCAGCACTGGCTCGCTCGCATTTGCTTTGCGTGACCTGCGCCTCGACCGTGCTCTCGCAGCCTCGTCGATCAAACAGGGACGCATCACCTGGAGCGGCATCCCCCTCTACGATGCCCCAGCCTTCCAGGCCAATCAGATCCATCACTTCGGCGCGGATAAAGTGATCGAGATCGCCGGCATCGAAGAGAACGGCGAGCAGGGGAATCCATACAATAGCACATGGTACAAAGTGGATAACGGCTACACCTACTCCGGCTGGATCCAGCCTGTTGAAACCATTTATCAAAAGCCGATCTTCAACCTCCCCGATAAAGGACAGCTGGGAGAGATCACGGTCCCGTTCTGCGATACGAAGAAGGAACCTTTTGTCTATGCGGAGCGCGGTTATCGCATCTATTACGGCACCACACATTGGGTAAAAAGGGTCATCGTACAGCGCGATGAAAAAAGCATCTGGTACCAGATCTATGATTTTCATCTCAGGAGAAACTATTACGTTCCATCGCATGACATGCGGCTCGTGCCAAACGATGAGCTCTCCACGCTCTCGCCGGAGGTGCCGGACGAACAGAAAAGAATCGTTGTGGACCTTAGCACACAACTGATCACCGCCTTTGAGGGAGAGAAGCTTGTCTTTTCGCAGCGCTGTGCAAGCGGCGTGCGAGGCACAGACACACCCAAAGGCGAGTTCCGCACTTATCACAAGGGACCCTCCGTCCACATGACCAATGAGGGCGACGCGGTCGAGAGCGACGATGTATACAGTTTACCTGGCGTACCGTGGTGTTCATTCTTCACCGGCGCAGGCAACGCCTTCCATGGAGCCTACTGGCACAACGATTATGGCCGTCCGCGCAGTCATGGTTGTGTGAACATGCCATCCGAGTCAGCAAAATTCCTGTATCGCTGGTCCAAGCCCAACGTCCCGGCCGATACGGATTACATCCATTTCCCCGGCGAGGGGACAATCGTCCAAATCTTTTAAGATAATTAACCTTGCGAAGGTTTTGACCCTTCGCAAGGTTAATACTTTGAGGAGAATGCAATGAATCCCATTTTTCAATTCCCAACCTATCTGCTCAAGCGTCAGGCGATTGCGTTGACGGGCAAGTTTCGCTTTTATGACCCGGCAGGCAGAGTGGTCATGTTCAGCGAACAGAAAATGTTCCGCCTGCGTGAGGATATCCGTGTCTATGACGGGGAGGACAAAGCCCAGGAAGTGTTGAGTATCAAGGCGCGCCAGATCATGGATTTCTCTGCCGCGTATGATGTGGTGGACACGGCACTCAACCAAAAGGTCGGCGCGCTGCGGCGCAAGGGACTGCGCTCGATCTTAAGGGATGAATGGGAAGTGCTGGATGCGAACGACAACGTGATCGGTCAGTTGTTTGAAGACAGCGTGGGGTTGGCGCTCCTGCGCCGCCTCGTGCTCGGCTCCTGGCTGCCTCAAAACTATGACATCAACGTCGGCGAGGCGCGTGTTGCCGACCTCAAGCAGAACTTCAACCTTTTCCGCTACGAGCTAAACCTGGACTTCAGTATGGACACCACGCAGCGGCTTGACCGCCGCATTGGCATTGCCGCCGGGATTTTGCTCGCAGCCGTGGAAGGAAAACAGAGTAACTAATTCGCTCTTCCCTGGTTTCGGTACAGGTGAGAAGAACACTCGCCTTACTCAGCGCGTGGGAATATTTAATATGCCTCGACAACCTCTTTTTGCCGGTCTTGTCCTTGATGAATTTGGCAATCCCGCCGAATCTGCTTTGGTCGGCGACGAGCCCTGCTATGTGGTGGATGACGCGGGGTTCCGCCGTCACATCCCCTCGGAACAGGTGGACAGGCAGGTCCTGAACCAGATGGCTGAGATGATGAAAGGCAGTGAGGATCTCCTCTCTGAACAGACTGCCAAGATGCTGGGGCAGGAGGATGTGTTTTCCAAAGCCGCGATCCAGCAGCAGTTGAAGAATATTGACAAGCAGTTCGATCAGCTCCTGCAAGCAGGTCTCCCTGAAGACATGCGGACCTATCTCGGCATGATGGGTTTCAAGATCATCATCAACATCCATGGAGAGGTGGTGCGGGTCGAACAGCCCGGCAGTGCCAGCGAGGAAGGCGAAGACTGACTTGCTCAGTGGCGGACAAATGTCCGCCACTTTTACTTTATAATGACATTTCAAAATATTATCGGGAGATTGATATGGCAAAAGTAAATAAGATTCCGGTTGAACCCACCCCTGCAGAGAAACTTCTATCACCTTTACAGGCATTCCTGCAACGGGAAGCCTCCAGCGGCATTCTATTGCTGACTGCCACGATCATCGCGTTGCTCTGGGCAAATTCCTTATGGAGTGAAAGTTATTACTCGTTCTGGGAAAACAAGCTGACCTTCGGCTATGGGGAATATGAACTTTCCAAACCATTATTGTTATGGATCAACGATGGCTTAATGGCGATCTTCTTTTTCGTGGTTGGTCTGGAGATCAAGCGCGAAGTTCTGATCGGCGAACTGGCATCCTTCCGAAAAGCAGCCCTGCCTCTCGCGGCTGCCATTGGAGGCATGGTCTTCCCTGCGCTCATTTACACTGCTTTCAACTATAACGGGGCAGGCAGTTCAGGCTGGGGGATTCCGATGGCAACAGATATTGCCTTCGCGCTCGGCGTGCTGGCTTTGCTCGGAAAGGGTGTGCCTATTTCTCTTAAAGTGTTCCTTACCGCGGCGGCTGTGGTGGACGACCTGGGCGCGGTGCTGATCATCGCCCTCTTTTACACAACTGACATCGCCTGGATCAGCCTGGGAATAGCTGCAGTTTTTCTCGTGCTCCTGATCATCTGCAACATGCTTGGCGTTCGAAACCCGATTGTCTACTCGGTACTTGGAATTGGCTTATGGCTGGCTTTCCTGCAATCAGGAGTCCATGCTACGGTAGCAGGAGTGCTGCTTGCCATGACCATCCCTGCGCAGGCGCGCATCAATGACGAGGAATTTGTGAAGCACAGCCGCTCGGTCCTGAACGAATTTGAAAAAACCGATGAAGGCGATGAATACCTCAGTTCCACCCAACGTTCTGCTGTGCGAACCCTCGAAGAACTTGCCGAGCATGCTCAGACACCCCTGCAAAGACTGGAACACGACCTGCATCCGTGGGTGGCTTTTGCGATCATGCCGATCTTTGCTCTCGCAAACGCGGGTGTGGCGCTGGGAGGGGACTTCCTCTCTTCCGTGACGAGCCCGATCAGCCTGGGCGTGATCTTTGGTCTCATCATCGGGAAACAGATCGGTATTACTTTGTTTTCCTGGCTCGTTGTGAAAAGCAAACTGGCAGACCTTCCTGAAAGAGTCAACTGGCGGCACATCTACGGCGTAAGCTGGCTGGCAGGCATTGGCTTCACCATGTCACTTTTCATCTCAGCGCTGGCTTTTGGCGTTTCCCCCGCATTGGAGACGGCGAAATCCGGCATTCTACTTGCCTCTCTCATTGCAGGCATCGTGGGCTTTTTGCTCTTGAGAGGCGCGTCGCAGTCCAAAGCATCCTGAGTGAAACCATGAGTAAGCCATCCGACGCCTGCCGCACAACGCATGGGTGGTATCCACAATATCACCGCCCAGTGACATCTCTTTGGCGCGCGGAGGACTATGCCGGGGTGAAATCGCTGCCATGGACGGCAGCAAGAGCAATTCAATAGACTATAGGAGACATTATGCAATACCGCGAACTTGGACGCACAGGCTGGAAGGTTTCCACGATCAGTTTTGGCGCGTGGGCAATCGGTGGCACATGGGGGGATGTGCGGGATGAGGAGTCGCTCGCTGCATTACACCGCGCCCTGGATCTGGGGGTGAACTTTTTCGACACCGCCGATGTCTATGGCGACGGGCGCAGCGAGCAATTGCTCGCCAAACTCCGCAAGGAACGCAGCGAACCCTTTTACGTGGCAACCAAAGCCGGGCGCAGGCTCGAGCCGCATGTTGCATCGGGATACACCAAAGCCAATTTGACATCCTTTGTGGAGCGCAGTCTCAAGAACCTGGATGTGGAAGCGCTTGACCTCCTGCAATTGCACTGCCCGCCCACGGACGTCTATTACATGCCGGAAACCTTCGATGCGCTGGATGGTCTCGTGAAGGACGGCAAGCTGCGTTATTACGGCGTGAGCGTGGAAAAGGTGGAGGAAGCGCTCAAGGCGATTGAATATCCCAACGTGCAAACGGTGCAGATCATCTTCAACATGTTCCGCCAGCGCCCAATGGACCTGTTCTTCGGTGAAGCCGAGTGCCGTCAGGTTGGGGTACTGGCGCGCCTCCCGCTTTCTTCAGGGATGTTGACCGGCAAGCTGACTCGAGTGAGCACCTTCGAGAATGATGACCACCGCCAGGGGAACAGGAATGGCGAGTGGTTCGACCGCGGCGAGACATTCTCCGGACTCGACTATGAAGTTGGCTTACAGGCAGTGGAGGAATTGCGCGCGCTCCTCGCGACAGGCATGACCCTGACCCAAATGGCATTACGCTGGATCCTGATGTCCTCCGCGGTGACCTGTGCGATCCCGGGTGCGAAACGCCCGTCACAGGTGGAGGAAAACATCAGCGCCGGAGACTTGCCCGCGCTGCCAGACGAAACGATGAGCAAGGTGCTCAAGATCTACGAGCGGTTGGTCCGCCCGCAGGTGCATCACTACTGGTGATCCGTACGCTTGCGTACGGCGCAGATGTGACGGGATGAAATCGGCGCCGTCTTGAAAAGCGGTAGGGGCGAGGCGCCCTGATCGGCAGATTGTCTTTGTCTGATAAAACAGAGGATAAGCAGGGAAACATGGCTTCTCTACGCGCACCCCCTACACGAAATGGACCCTAATCTTCAAGATCATATAAATATAGAAACACTGACGTTCCCGGCACGCGGAATTCGCGTTTCTTTTGCCCCCCTTGGTCAAGATAATTCAAAATAAAATCTCTTTCGTTGAAACCCACTTTTTCGTACACATGCGAGAACAAAATCCATGCGCGGGGCTGTCCCTTAAATGATTCAAGCCGGTTCAGGATGTTTTGCGGGTTCTGATAGTCCTCGCGTTCCCCAAATTCGTATGGGATGTTTTCCAACCTATAGAACGGGGCATAGAAGCGAAAAGCGGGAAGCGCGCCATGAGAGACATACAATGTATCGCCATCCTTCCATGCGTCGCGTAAGGTTTCCATGGTGGGACGGATATGCTCAAAGTATTTCGGTGCGAGGAAGTTTTGAACCGAGGTCACAAAGGGTCCATAGAGCAGGTAACCTGCAAGGAACATGACAGAGAACATACCCAGGAGTTGGAATCTCTGCACTCGTTGATATATCGCTTCAACTGCCTTGCCAGCCAGGATCAACCCGATGGGGACAAGGAACAGGATCATCCGCTCGAAGACGGGGTAGAGCCCCAACGCGGAAGTCGTGAGTGTGACCAATGCGATGCAGGCAATGGCAATGGCAACTCCGCGCTGATGGAACCATAACATGACCCAGCCGACCAGCATCAGGAAGAAAACAACAAAGATCGCATACGGAACCCCGAATTGGATGCCGATGTTTTCGTTGAGGCTCTTTATGAACCAGCCTGCATCCGCATCGCTCCAAGGCGGCATCGGCAGGAACGCGCCCTGCCAATACTCGCGCATGTAGGTATTCTGGCTCAAGTCTTTCAGGATCAATAAATACAGGAAGGCAATATTGAGGACCCAAAGGATTCCCATGCCTATGACAAGCCGCAGGCTTGAATAATCACGCCGTTGCAGAGTGATGATAACGAAGGCAAGCCCGATCCCAGCCAGTACGAATAACGCCGGGTGCGAGAACCACAGCGCGATCAAACCTGCTAATAATAACCAGGCGTAGTCTTTTTTTCGCGGGGAATTATTGAATAGGGGCACAGCGATCAACAACAGCAGGATCGTCACAGCCACATCGAGGATATACTGCTTGACCTCAGAGGAGTAATAGACAAGCCGCGGGTTGAAGGCGAACAGAGCGAGGGCAATCAATAAGCCTGCTCCGCTGGTGATACGTCTGAGCAGAAGATAGAACAGCCAGAGCGAGATCCATCCAACGAGTAGAGGGAACAGGCGTAAGGCAAACTCGTGTTTCCCTAGAATCGAGTTGAAGAGTTTTTCGACCAGCAAAAAGCCGATCGGCGCGCCCTGGTCGTAATCGAGCGGCTGGAACATCCCCGCAAAGTTGCGGTCGACGATATTTAGCGCCAACATCGCCTCATCCGCCCAGAGCGAGCGACCGGTCAGATATTGGCGCAGGCGCAGGAGCGCGCCCAGCAGGATAAGCAGGGCGGCTGCGGCTTTCTCCCAGGACAGGAATGCTTTCCATCCACGGATCGTGATCGAGGGGTCCATTCGGCTGGCGTCAATATAACACTTTTTTACCCGCGTGACTTTCTCAAAGTCAGAGAAGGTGCCTTGCAATATAAGATCTCTTATGTCACTGCGAGTCTGTAGGGCTCGCAATCTCTCAAGGGTGAGGAGATTGCTTCGTCGGGCTACGCCCTCCTCGCAACGACATGCTCCTTGCAGCATGGTTTGGGTACTTTAGAAATGAAACAAACATGTTTTGCCCCTCACGAATCGTTGTGGAATCCGTGCATCAGGCGTACAATACGCAAGCTGTTAAGGACAGCAAGGACAGGTAATGTTTCTTACGAACGAGAGTGACTTAGGTTCAACAGAGAGTCAGCCGCCCAGTACCCGGGCGGGCAATACGCGTTGCAAGATTATATCCATGACGTCACAAAGGAGATGAGCACGTCTCCTGCGTGATGATTTCACGTGAGGAGGCAGCGATGCTCACCATTTACAAGACCACAGCACAGGGACTCGAACAGCTCGAATCCATGGCGAATGGCGCCTGGGTCAAAGCAATCGACCCCACTCCCGAAGAAATAAAACAGCTTGTCGCCTGGGGGATAGAGCCGGATTACATTAATTATTCACTTGACCTTGACGAAATGCCGCGCATGGAACGGGATGAGGAGTACACCTTCATCCTGATCCGCATTCCACACAGCCAGCTGAACAGCGACATTCCCTATATCACCATTCCGCTTGGCATCCTGATTAAGAGCAACTTCATCGTCACCATTTGCCGCTACGACAAGGAAATGTTCAACGTGCTGGCAAACGGAAAGTATCGCCTGCTTAAGACCGGCAAGCGCTATCGCTTTGCGTTGTATATCTTCCTTGAAACCGCCACGCGCTACCTCACGCACCTGCGCGAGATCAACCGCATGACCGAAGCCATTGAGGACCAACTGCAAAAATCCACGCGCAACCGCGAGGTATTGGAGTTGCTTAAGTATCAAAAAAGCCTGACATATTTTTCTACCGCGCTCCGCTCCAACGAGGTGATGATGGAGCGCGTCCAGCGCACGCAGATCTTCAACTATTATGAGGATGACCAGGACCTGCTCGAGGATGTGCTCACGGAGAACCAGCAAGCCATTCAGATGACCAGCATCGCCACCGAACTCCTGGCTGCAATGATGGATGCCTTTGCCTCGATCATCTCCAACAACCTGAACGCGGTGATGAAGATCCTTGCCGTCATCACGATCATTATCAGTCTCCCGACCATTGTCGCCTCGTTCTACGGGATGAATGTGGACCTGCCCTTCCAGACACATCCACTTGCGTTCTGGCTCACAGTTGGCATTTCGGCGGTTTTTATCAGCATTGCCGCCATGATCTTTAACAAACGCGATTGGTTCTAATTTGTAGGTCAGACTGCCCATCGGGACGCTCCACAGCAAGCCTGACCATTCTCAATAACGCAAATTATGACGGGTTATCAACCCGCTCTACTGGCGAATTGAAAGTCACGCCAAGGTTCAAGTTCACGCGGTACAATCGGGGCTGAGGAAACACGATCATGTCCAAAAGAATTGAATATCTCGACATTGCAAGAGGCATCGGCATTCTGCTGGTCGTTTTGGGGCATAATGATTTTGAAGTCATCTCCCTCTTTATCCATCAGGTCATCTACTCGTTCCACATCCCGCTGTTCTTTTTCCTCTCTGGGTACTTCATCAACACCTCCATCCCATTTTTTGACTTTCTCAAAAAGCGTTTCAACTCCCTTCTGAAGCCCTTTGTGTTCACCATCTTACTCATTTACCTCACCTCGATCTCATTCGAGAAGATGGGCTTTAACACCGCCATTACGCGCACGGTCAAATCACTCTATGGGACCGGTCACTACATTGACTGGGTACAGCTATGGTTCCTGCCGCATTTATTCGTGGTGAGCCTGTATGCCTTCCTCTTCATTCGAATCGTGAGCAGCAGGCTGAAAAACCGCTGGGTCACGTGGGGCATCCTGTTCGCGACACTGGCAGTTGCAATTCCGTTCCTGAACGCTTTTTATCCCTTCGCAATTTCCATTTTTGGAAAGGAATATGAATTGTTCGGTCTGCCGTTTGGCCTGGACATTGTCCTTTTGAGCGGATTCTTCTTTATCATGGGCAATGAAATCCGGCAGGTCACATCTGAGAAAACGTTCGATAGCTGGCTTCTCCTCGTGGGGACTGGCATTGGGCTGGTCCTTCTCAACGCGCTTTTCCCATTTGAGATCGATTTCAACATCCGGCTTTACGAATCGTTCCTGGTGAATACCACGGAGGCGATCCTCGGCATCCTGTTTGTGCTGGCACTGTCACGCCAGATCGAACTACGCACGAACTTTCTGGCATCCGTGTTCAAATATCTGGGGAATATCTCTTTGATCATCCTGGTGTTCCACGTGCCCATGCAGGCATTCTGGGCACAAAAAGTGATGAACGTGACAAACAACTTCCCGTTATCCATCGCTGTGGGATTTGTCGTCGGAGTACTGGGACCCATTGTGATCTACGAAATATTCATCCGCTTCAACCCAGTCGCCTCCTTCTGGTTCGGCAGAAAAGCAGAAGCGCCTGTAAGGAAGGAGCCGGAAGTGAAAGAAGAACGAACGGTTCCAAACCCTCCGGGCACTCCTGTCGTGGAAATCAAAGAACAATAGATCAATGCCAAAACCAGTCATCTTCACCATTGACGATGATGCCTCGGTCTTGAACTCGGTCGAACGCGACCTGCGCGCTCATTATGGGCACGCTTATCGCATCCTGCCCATTGATTCCGGCAAAGCCGCTCTCGATTATTTGAAAAAGATTCAACAGCGCAACGAGACCGTCGCGCTGTTTTTGGTTGACCAGCGCATGCCGGAAATCAGCGGCGTGGAGTTCCTCGAAGAAGCCATCCGGGCGTATCCGCAAGCCAAGCGGGTGCTGCTCACAGCATATGCAGATACGCAGGCTGCGATTGACTCGATCAACGAAGTTGGGCTGGACTATTATCTGATGAAGCCCTGGCATCCACCGGAGGAACGGCTTTACCCGATATTGGATGAGTTGCTCGAGGATTGGAAAGTCCACGTGCGCCTGCCATACGAAGGCATTCGCGTTGCGGGGACATTGTGGTCGCTATCGAGTCATCAGGTGAAGGATTTCCTCACACGGCACCAGATCCCTTATCAATGGCTGGATATTGAAAAAGATTCGAATGCACGCCAACTGGTGGAAACCATCAATTCCGAAGTCACAAAACTTCCGGTTGTACTTTTCCCGGGTGGGGAGACACTCCTCCAACCCAATCTAAAGGAACTCGCTGAAAAAGTGGGGTTGCAGACCCGCGCCGCGCTTCCCTTTTATGACATTGTCGTGGTGGGCAGCGGTCCCGCCGGTCTGGCATCCGCGGTATATGCCGGGTCGGAGGGGTATCGCTGTCTCGTTATCGAGAGAGCCGCCCCGGGTGGTCAGGCTGGCAGCAGCCCGAAGATCGAAAATTACCTCGGCTTCCCGACCGGCATCTCAGGCGATGACCTCACCCGCCGTGCGGTTTCGCAGGCAAAGCGCTTCGGTGTGGAGATCCTTTCGGCGCAGGAAGCAATAAAAGTCTTCGTCAACGACGCGTACCGCATGATCCAGTTGTCTGATGGCGCGGAGCTTTCCTGTCATGCGCTGCTCATCGCCACCGGCGCGTCGTTCCACACGCTCAGGATGCCGGGCGCAGCAGAACTCACGGGCGCAGGCATTTACTACGGCGCGGCATATACCGAAGCGATGAATTATAAAGACCAGGATGTGTTCGTGGTGGGCGGCGCGAACTCGGCGGCACAGGGCGCGATCTATCTGAGCCAGTTTGCGAGGAAGGTACGGGTTTTGATCCGCGGTCCGCAGCCAACTGCTTCGAAATATCTGGTCGATGCGCTGGAGCAGAATCCAAAGATCGAGCTGCTGTGCAGCACCGACCTGCTCGAGGTGAGAGGAAAGAATACGCTCGAACAGATCATCGTCAAAAATACGCGTACCCATGAAGTGCAAACATTCGACGCTTCGGCGATGTTTGTGTTCATCGGCGTGCGACCGCAAAGCCAACTGGTCGCCGATCTGGTGAAACGCAGCGATAAAGGGTATATCTTGACCGGCGCCGATCTCATCGTGGATAAGAAGCCGCCTCAGGGCTGGACCCTGGAACGTGACCCGTTTTTATTGGAGACCAGCATCCCCGGCATTTTCGCGGCAGGCGACGTGCGCTTCGGAACGAGTCATCGCGTCGCTTCCGCAGTAGGCGAGGGCGCGATCGCCTTCGCGTTGATGAAGGAATATTTAAAATCAATCTAATATGTCGTTGCGAGCCTTCGGGAAGCAACCCCCTGGGAACATGGAGATTACCTCGCACACCTGCCCGGGCGGTGCCAGGGGCGTGCGCTCGCAATGACGGTTATTTATAGTTATGAACCTCCACGATTTACGCAAATCACCTCTCTTTCAAGGTTTGTCCGACGAAGAGTTGCAGCGGCTCATGGACATGGCTGAGCCGGTTTCGTTGCGTGCCGGGGAGATCCTCATCAAGCAGGGTGAACCAGGGGATTCAGCATTCGTGATCATCAAAGGTGATTTTGAAGTTCAAAAACAGACCGGGCAGTCGCTGATCAAAATCGATGTGCGGAACCAGGGCGATGTGGTCGGCGAGATGGCATTGCTTTCACGCGCCCCGCGTAATGCAACCCTGATCGCCAAAACAGATGGCGAGGTATTGTGCATCCCGCAGGAGGCATTTGAAAAATTATTGCAATCCAGCACAACGGCGGCGATGGCGGTTCTGCACTGGGTGATGGCGCGACTGACGCAAAACGAATCCCTATTACACCAGCAGGAGAAAATGGCTGCGCTCGGCACGATGAGCGCGGGGCTGGCGCATGAGTTGAACAATCCCTCTGCCGCGGCACAGAGAAGCGCGTCACAACTGAAAGAGACACAGTCCAGATGGCTCAGCCTGACGCATCAAATCGAAAGAGTCGCATCCCAGGAGAATCAAACGGACTGGCTCGATGATTTCATCCAGGAAGCCTCCCATCGCTTTGAATCGCCGCGCAAGCTCGAGGCGCTGGAAAAGATCGATCTGGTGGACCAGCTTCAGGCGTGGCTGGAGGCGGGCGGGGTCGAGTCTGCCTGGGAGCTTGCGCCCGCCATGGTCAATTTTGGCTGGGATGGCGAGTCTCTCCGGAAGTTGAAGAGCGATCTATCTCCATCGCTGTTTTCCCTGTCCGTTCAATGGCTGGGCGCGGGCAGCTTGATGATGAGTTTGTTATTGGAAGTTTTACAGACCACAGAACGGATTTCGCAGATCGTCCACGCGGTGAAGTCGTATACCTATCTCGACCAGGCGCCACTGCTCGAAGTGGATGTTCACGATGGGTTGGAGAATACGCTGGTCATTATGCAGCACAAACTCAAAAAAGGCGTGACCATCCAGCGGGAATATTCGCCCCATCTGCCTCACATCGAAGCGTATGCCAGCGAACTCAACCAGGTCTGGACGAATATTATTGACAATGCTGTTGACGCGCTGAACGGCAAGGGTGAGATAAAAATCGCGACTTATGAGGACGATCACAATGTGGTCATTGAAATCGCAGATAACGGACCTGGCATCCCGGAGGATATTCAGCCTCGCATCTTCGAACCGTTCTTTACCACGAAAGCGCCAGGACAGGGGACGGGACTGGGACTGCATATTTCACACGATATTGTCGCCAACCGTCATCATGGTCAGTTGACCGTTGAATCAAAGCCTGGTGAAACAAGGTTTAGGATTGTTTTGCCAATAAAGATTAACAAATAGTATCATGTCGTTGTGATGCTTGAGACGCGAAACGCCGAAATCCCGAAGTAATCTGCCCATTACGAGGAGATTGCTTCCCGAAGGTTCGCAATGACAGAAAACCAAAGGAGAGAACAAACATGAATCACGATCAAATGATGAAGGATATCCTTTTATCGGCAAAGACCATTGCCAGCGTGGGATTATCCTCCAACACAGAAAAGGAAAGCTACTGGATCGTTTCCTACCTGAAAGAGCAGGGCTATCGTATTATTCCGGTCAACCCCACTGCAGATGAAATCCTGGGCGAAAAGGCTTACCCCGATCTAGAGTCCGTTCCAGAGAAGATCGATTTGGTGCAGGTCTTTCGCAAACCCGAGGATGTGCCACCCGTTGTCGATTCTGCGATCAAGGTCGGTGCGAAAGTCGTTTGGATGCAGGAGGGGATCGTCAATGAAGAGGCGGCGCAAAAAGCACGTGAGGCGGGTTTGCAAGTGGTGATGGATGCCTGCATGAGAGTCACGCACCGCAGGTTGATCGGACCCAGGCTGATGAGTCTTTAGATTAAAACCATTTTGTTCCTATCGTGTTTGGGCTCTTTCCTGCTAATCAAATGCTGATCGCGAAGTGAAACCTCAACAATCCGATGCCAACTGCCAGATAAGGCAGCATCGGCGTAAGCCACTTCATAATAGCTGTGTGATAATTGTATGCTTCGCGCCCGCTTCTTTCAAAGCTAACGAAACTGTTTCCGCTATCTGATCATTGACCAGAGCGATCATGTTGCCGCCGCGTCCGCCGCCGCTCAGTTTTGCTCCCAATGCTCCTGCGTTGCGCGCGGCCTCGACCAATCGATCCAGTTCAGGCGAAGAGACGGTCAGCGTCTGTAACAACGCATGGTTTTCATTCATTAGCTCCCCCAGCAGTTCCCATTTTCCCGCTTCGATGGCGCGGTGTGCGGTAAATGAAATTTCGCCGATCTTGTCAAAGACTGTTTCCCAGCGCGACCTGTCATCCATCCATAAACGTCTCACATCGCCCACAGATTCCTTCGTAGGCGCGGCGATGCCGGTGCCGGCGATAAGGATCGTAAATGGTTCGCCTACTTTGAAG
>DATKED010000294.1:0-9346 GCA_035512375.1 Anaerolineales bacterium | reverse complement strand
GTCATTGATTGGAGCTGGTTTTGGAGAAATGGCATCATTAATCCAATGGCTTGTTCGGGGGGGTTGCAAAGCGCGATCTGCCCTCCGAAGAATCCAAGCGCCATTTGCGTGAGTTGTTCGGCAGTACAGGCTGGCTGACGGCGCAGGATTTGAAGCACAAGCTGAAGCCCGGCCTCGCCCGCCAGATGGGCTTTGACTGGCAGGAGGGAAATCACAGCCGAATCTGTGTTGCCGTTCAGATAATCAAAGGTGGCATCCAGGGCATGATTTGCCATTGCCTTGAGTTCTTCGGGCGGCAGAAGCAATGTAATGTTGTTCTGCCAGTCTTCGACCGCCAATATCTGCAGGAAAGGTACAGCGCTGCCGTTCTCAGCGATATAAGTCGTTAAAACTGTCCCCAGCATCGTGGGCATCCGCTCATATAATCGTTGATCTTCAAATGCCTGTTTATACGTTGCCGAAGAAAAGGCTTTTGCCTCGATATTGAAGAGAAGCAGGACCAATACAGCGCTGACCACGAAAAGGATGGCGCAAATCGCCGCGAGCGCCTGTCCGAGGGTTCGCACGATCAAACCTCACTCACAATATCAATATAGTCTTCGGTAACGATCTCACCGCTCGATGCGTCCAGCACGGAAAGCAATTCACTTGCAAGCTGTGCCTTAAGTTCAGCGTCTGTGCGGCTCCAGGTGCGGCTCTTGATCTCAAGGTAGTATCCGAGCTGCGGTTCCCTCATCTGATCGAGATTGACAAAGAATTCGGTATCCTTGTATGTGATCAGCCAGCGCACGCGATCCTTCTCGATTGCGATTTCCGATTTTGGTTTGAAGTATTCGCGATAAAAACGCAACGATTGTGACGCAGGCGCAATATAACGGCTGCGTGACAACAACACCTGGTCTTCAAATTTACCTTCCCGCTTTACACCAATCAGCGTCAATCTGGCGCGGACGTTCGTCACGATGCCTTTAACGTCATCGATGAAATCATCCTCACGAAAGCGCAAACGTCCCTGGGATGGATCGTCGAAGAAGAAGTAGACATCATGTTCGCGATAATGCCGCTTGCGGATCACCTCGATTTCGGGTCGCTTCAGTGCCTGGATGATCGGGTCCGCTTCCGTTAATTTGACCTTGACCTGCACCTCAAAAGACTCCTGCTCCAGCGAACCGCCCAGCGCGATCAGTTTCGAGAGCACGGATTGTTCACGTTCGATCAGGAATGCATCGATCTTCTTGGCGATTTCCGCCGCCTGGGCGAGCAATTCATCCTCATTCAACGTCAGCAATTGATGATCACGCATCAGCCACTTGCCATTGACCATTACATCGCTCACATCGGTTGACTTGCTGGCGTAGACGATCTGTGCGTAGGCGTTGTCCGCGGAGCGCTTGAAGGATGGCGAATTATGCAACGGCGAGACATCGACCAGGATCAGGTCGGCGCGTTTGCCCGCTTCTATCGAACCGGTCAGATGTCCGATGTGGAGCGCCTGTGCGCCAAGACGCGTTGCCATTAGCAGCGCCCAGGGCGCAGGCAGGGAGGTGGGGTCGTTGGTCACTGCCTTTGCAATGAACGCGGCTAGACGTACTTCCTCGAACATATCCAGATCGTTGTTCGATGCAGGACCATCCGTGCCAATCCCAACGTTGAGTCCGGTTTCGAGCATTTTCACTACTGGCGCGAACCCTGATGCGAGTTTGAGATTTGACGAAGGGTTATGCGCGATCCCTGTGCCAGCGTGCATCATTGTGCGCATCTCACCGGTGTCCACGTGGACACAGTGCGCCGCAATGACTTTTGCCTCTAGCAAACCCTGCTTCCTCACGTATGGAATGACAGGGATCCCGTTTTCATCGCGTATGTTTTCCACTTCGAACGCCGTTTCCGCAAGATGCGTGTGAAGCGGCACATCGAACTCTTTGGCAAGCTCGGCGGTGGCGCGCAGGATCTCAGCGGTACAAGTGTACGGCGCATGTGGAGAGACAGCCGGCACGATCAATGGATGGTCCTTCCAGCGTTGAATGAACTCACGCGCCATCTGCAAGGAGTCTTCGTAAGAGGCTGCATCGGGCGCAGGGAATTTCATCACGGTCTGCCCGCAGACCGCACGCATCCCCGCATCCGCTGCGGCTTTTGCGACATCCTCTTCGAAATAATACATATCGTTAAAGGTCGTTACCCCGCTGCGGATCTGCTCTGCGCACGCAAGCAGGGTTCCCAGCCGGACAAACTCTGGCGAGACAAATTCGCGTTCGACGGGCATCATATAGCCCATTAGCCAGACATCGAGTCGCAAGTCATCCGCCAGACCACGCAGGAGAGTCATTGGCACATGAGTATGCGCGTTGATCAAACCTGGCATGAGAACTCTACGATTGCAATCAATTACCTCTGGCGCGGAAAATTCTTTTTTGATCTCGTCTTCGTAACCCACAGCGACGATGCTGTCAGCTTTGACCGCCACAGCACCCGGAAGATATTGGGTAAAATTCTCGTCCATTGTGAGGACGAGTGCGTTCGTGAAGAGTGTGTCAACCTGCTGCGTCATTCGTTCTCCTTTGATATTTGAGTAGGGGCAACCCGCCCATGTTGATTCATCAAGGCTTCAAATTAGAGTTTACTGCATAAAGCAAGCTTAATGACTTTGATGGGGCGCCCCTGTGATTTACGGCACAAAATTCAGGAATACTTTTAATGCTTTGAGATTCTCTTCAAAATCTGTGTTGCTGTGATTCCTCAATTCCATATCCACAGCCGCCCCGACGCCGTTCTCAACCGCCCAGTCCGCCAGCGTGCCTGTATATTCACATCCTGTATCAATCGGCGGATAGGGGTACCCTGTCGTTTTTGCCAATGCGTTTGCCAGTCGTTTCGACGGACCCGTCCACGGAACGCCGCCCGGGAAAACGCCCAGCGCGGCGCTATGATAACTGATCAACGCCTCGATCTTATGATTGCGAATAAAACTCATGACTGTGCGTGTCTCAGGTTCCGAGCCCCCGTATATGCCTCCGGTGGTGGGACGATAGATCCAACAGCCATCGCGGTCCCATTCAACCGTCCAGTTGTCGGAGGGAAAATTACGGTTCAAATCCACGCCGTTGTTATTTACACGCCCGTCTATCCCGTGAGCGCGCGCTTCACCATCCGGGTTCATATTGCGGATGATGTGCAGTGTTACATCGCTGGGCACAACGCCCGGGTTCTCGTTGATGTGAGTGATCAATTCATTCGCAAGTGCAATCGTGTTCCATTCATAACCACCATGGATCCCTGCCACGATGAGATATTCCTTCTCTCCCACCCCAAAGGTATAGGCTTCAATTGGGCGGCCCGCGAGTGAAAAACCGATAATGGATGGGCGCGGCCCATCAGCCAGTCCAAAAGGTGTGGATGTTTCAAAGGCCGGCGGCGTATAAAACGGATTCGGTGTGAGCGTCGGCAGGAAATAGCTGGTGGGCGGAATTTCCCGCGTTGCTTCGGGAGGCAGTGTTACAGGCGATTCTTCCGCGGCGGATGCGTGCAGGCTGGTTGTATACAACACTGCCACAAACAAAACTGCAAGAAGGGCAATCCCATTGATTCCCCAAATGACGTAAACCCAGGCATGCGACGATTTCTTGCGATGCGGCATGTCAATCACCCTCCGCGTCCATGGCTCGCCGCCTCAACCAATCCAGTGCAACGTTGACAGACCAACGCGCCAAACTGCGCGGAGGCCCACCATAGGTAATGCGATGGGTCTTTTCTCCGCCCGGTATGATCAGTGCCATTTCGGCGGCGCGCTCTTCGAGATACATGGCAACGCCCAGGGCTGCATCCGCGTTCGAATCGGCGCGAGCGGCGCGCAGGGCTGCCATAAGGGAATCAGATGAGAGGTCCGGAATGGAAACGGTATGTGGGATCGTGCGCGCCAGCAATCCATCCAGCTGCGACTCAACCCCGATCAGAGTCCAGCCGCGTTTTGCCACTGCGTTAAGAACCGCATCCTCCAACTTATCTTCATCCGTTCCGAAGACCACAGCCCCAAGCCGCTCACGGATCTGGTGCTCAATGTCCGCGATCATCCTGTCTGCTTCGGCTTCATTTTTTGCTTTTGCCGCGATGCGAATATCGACAACGCCTGTGTGTGCGGCAAGCCCAACCGTTGGATTGCTCAATGTTTCAAGGTCATCGATCTTTTCATCGATCATACCTTCGCCCAATCCCGCGCAATGCAGGATGCGGATCTTGATGATCTCATCCAAACGGAATCGTTTTTGTAAATAGGGGATGATGGATTCGTGCAGGATATGTTCCATCTCATTGGGAACACCTGGGAGCGAGATCACCGCGTTGTGTTCCGTTTCAACAATAAAACACGGCGCGGTGCCAACCGGGTTTGAAATGGCAATCGCGCTCTTCGGAATATACGCCTGGCGCTTTTGATTCTCGGAGGGCTTGCGTCCATAGCGCGAAATAATGGCAACCACCTCTTCCCACAGGTCTTCACGAAATTCGAGTTCAACTCCCGCCGCTTTTGCAACGGCCTCACGCGTGGGGTCATCCACGGTGGGACCCAGCCCGCCAGTGGTGATGACGATCTCGGCGCGGTTCATGGAATTGTGGATCGCTTCGGCGATACGCTCAACGTTGTCACCGATGGTGATGGTGCGAAATAAATCCACGCCCATGCCACGCAAAGTACGCGCGATGTAGCGCGTGTTCGTGTCTACAATTTCACCCAGTAAGATCTCAGTTCCAATCGTAATAATTTCTGCTGAGGGCATAGGATATTTTCGTCCTGAGCGGAGCGGCTTCGTGACGCCACACAGTCGAAGGACCGGTTTAAAGGTTATTTAGTATTTTATGGTTTTCCGCGCTTCGTCTTCGGGGCTAAAATCACAGCCCCTTCGCGCAACGCGAACTAAACTACATTGTACTCTTTTATTAATCTTTCTTCCTCGAAGCGAGCCAGGTCGAGCATCGAGACATCCACGGTCGAGAATCTGCCTTCCAATATATATTCGCTCATCAATTTACCAGCGACCGGACCATGCATAAAGCCGTGACCTGAAAAGCCCGTGCAAATCGTAAAGCCTCTCACGCTGCTCCCGCCGAAAATTGGATGCGCGTCTGGGGTGACCTCATACAATCCAGCCCAATGCGAAGCGCGGCTTGCTCTTTCAAGGATGGGTAGGCGTGTGATCGCAGCATCGAAATTTTCCAATTCGAACTCTTCATCCACATTCTGATCGAAGCCGGGTTTTTCCTTTTGATTGCTCATGCCGACCAGCAAACCTTCCCCTTCACGATGAAAATAAAGGGACTGCCCGAAATCAATGACAAAAGGAAAGTCTTCGGGAATTTCCTTCAAAGCATTCGTTGTGAACATCTGCCTGCGGATGGGAATGATCGGGAGTTGGACTCCTGCCATTTGACCGATCTGACCTGCCCAGGGTCCGGCCGCGTTCAATATCGTGCGAGTCCGGATCACACCCCGGGTTGTTTCCACTGCTTCTACCTGATCTCCAGAGATCCGGATCCCCGTTACTTCTGCGCGGGTAAGTGCCCTCACTCCCATCTTTTGTGCCCCGCCGATGTATCCCGCGACAACGCTGTTCGGGTCCACTAAACCGTCCTTTTGGTTGAATGTTCCTGCCATTGCATCATCGAATTGCATGAGCGGCAAACGCGCACGCACTTCGTCTCCGCTCAAGAGTTGAGTCGGTACGCCCAGACGATTCTGTAATTCGACATTGTGCTTGAATGCGCCTGCGTCCTCATCATTGTTTGCCACGAGCAGATACCCGCATTGACGGTAGTTTACATCCTGCCCAATTTCATCCTTGAAGCGTTCGAGCATTGGAAGGCTTTCGAGCGAGAGCTTGATATTGATCTCTGTCGAGAATTGATAACGGACGCCACCCGCGCAGCGTCCCGTTGCACCTGTGCCGAAAAATTCCTCCTTTTCGACCAGCACGATACTCTTTATTCCACACTTTGCGAGTTGATATGCCACGCTGGCTCCCATCACGCCGCCCCCGATGATGACGATGTCCGCTGTTGTTGGAGTATCCATTTCCTTGATTATTCCATTTATGTGCGCTGCCTGGCGTGCCTCGGCTTTCACCCAAGACTCCGTTCAGCGCGAATCAAAAATCCACTTCCTTGCCGATGTTCATTTTGCGCGCGTTGTTCAGCGCGACCCGGGCTGCCATTGCATCCTGCACGGCAATGCCAACTGACTTAAAGTAAGTAATCTCAGCTTGAGATTGCCTGCCGGATATTTTTCCCAAAACAATTTCTCCCAATTCACCACAAATATGTGATTCATCGAACAGCCCGGCGTGCATGGGCTGGATCAGATCACCTGCCTCCTCCAGCGAGGCGGCGCGCGAATCGACAAAGATTTTTGCACGCTGTAATGTTTCCGCCGGAACTTCCTGCATGTCTGGGGTATACGAGCCAACCGCCGAGATGTGCGTGCCCGTTTGGAGGTCTTTGTCATCGAAAACAGGTTTTAGGGAGGTTGTCGCGGTGCAAATAATGTCTGCATTCTCGATGGCTTCTTTGGCGTTTTGCGCCACGCGAATATCTTTTGTGATCAAGCCTCTCCCTTTCATCTCTTCTACAAAGGTTTTGGATTTTTCCATATTTGCGTCACAAATGAAGGCTGTCTCGATTTGTCGCGCGGTGCACGCGGCTTCGAGTTGGGTACGCCCCTGCGCGCCTGCGCCAAAGATCGCAGCGACTTTGCTATCGGCACGCGCGAGCAGGTCAATTGCTGCGCCGCCTGCCGCGCCGGTACGAATGGCGGTGAGGGAACTGCCCTCGAGAAGTGCAATTGCACGACCAGTCTCCGCGTCAAAGACAAGCACCGTAGCCTGGATGTAAGCGAGTCCGCGTGCTGGGTTGGTTGGGAAGAGAGAAACGACTTTGATCGCCAGGGCATTTCCATCCTCCGAGCTTACGAACGCGGGCATGAAGAGACTGAGGGCTTCACTGTCTGGGATGGAGAGGCGCGTCCGAAGCGGCATAACAGCCTTCCCGTTGGAAAGAGAAGCGTAGGCGCTTTTCATCGTCTCAATGGCTTCACTCATTGGCAGTGCTTTGCGTACATCTTCGCCGGTCAGGAGCAACATGTTGGTCTCGCTTTATTATGTATTTGGGTCACAACCGTCAGGTTTCTGCCAGTGGTCGGTGATCATCGCTTCCATGTTGGGAGGTCTACAGGAGAGCCAGGGCTGATCCACCAGGTTCGCGGCCCTTAGTCCCTGTAAGCAGGGATCATCCACTTCTGTAAAGAAGAGAGAGCCATCCTCCAACTTCCAGGTATAAACGCCGGACTCCCAGTTGCAATAGGGATCATTGAATAGGTAAAGCTTGTCCCCGGATACCGCGTACGAGCCAAGGCTGCGCCATTCATTCACAGAGTAATAAATTCTAAAGATTCCCTTGTCGAGACTGAACTTCCATAGACCGCCGTTGAGGGCATAATCCGGGCAACGTCTGCATGGAAATGGGGTCGCAAGGCGGGGATTGATCTTTACATAGGTGGCATCGAGGATGGTCGTTTCTAACGGCGGAAGAGCTGTTGTCCACGGGACGGGGGTTCGTTCAAACAGCGCATTCCAGATATTTGTAGGTGTGCCAGGTAGCTCCGGGTTTGAAGGGATTGATGACTTAGTATTTGGTATTGGATTTGCCTGGTTCAAAGGAATGCAGGCCGTTATCCACAGGAAAAGAATGCTAAAGATCATAAGTATATGTTGTTTTTTCATGATTGGTATTTTATAACAAAAACGCAGAGGACGGGATTGTGCCTCTGCGCTGCAAGTTGTACTACTTTTCCTATTCCATGCCTAAATAGGCTTTCTGGACTGTCGGGTTTTTCCTTAGATTCTCAGCCGAATCTTTTAATACGATTTCACCTGTTTGAAGTACATAGCCCCGGTGCGCGATAGCCAAAGCCATGAGGGCGTTTTGTTCCACCAGTAGAATAGTGACGCCTTCCTTGTTGATCTGTTGGATGGTGTCAAAAATGAGTTCCACCAATACAGGCGCAAGTCCCATCGATGGTTCGTCCATAAGCAGGACGTTTGGGCTGGCCATTAGTGCGCGTCCAGTCGCAAGCATTTGCTGTTCGCCTCCCGACATTGTACCCGCGACCTGTGTGCGGCGTTCTTTTAGCCGAGGAAAGAGGCTGAATACCTTTTCCATGTTTCTCTTGAGTTCTTCCTTACTATTAAGGCTGAACGCGCCCATTTCGAGGTTTTCCATGACAGTGAGCCGGGCAAATACACCGCGTCCTTCGGGGACCATGGCAACGCCTTTATAGACGATCTCGTGCGCTTTGTATTTAACCAGGTCTTCGCCTTCCAGCTTGACATGACCTTCCCTTGGTTTGAGCAAGCCGCAGATTGTTCTCAGGGTGGTTGTCTTCCCTGCACCGTTGCCGCCGATCAAGGTTACAATCTCGCCTTTGTCCACGGTCAAAGACACCCCCCTCAGCGCCTGGATATTGTCGTAGTAGGTATGAATATTTTCAATTTCGAGTAATGACATGGTCAGTTCTCCAGCTAAGCAGCTTGGACGAGACCACTGGCGGCGCCGCGTCCCAGATAGGCTTCGATCACGTGCGGGTTGCTTTGGATCTCTATCGGGGTGCCTTCGGCGATTTTCTCTCCAAAGTCCAGTACGCTGATCAATTCCGAAATACCCATCACCACACGCATTTGATGTTCAATCAGTAGAATAGTGACCCCCAGTTCATCGCGCAGATTACGGATGAAATTCATCATCTCGTGAGTCTCACTAGGGTTCATCCCGGCAGTCGGTTCATCAAGCAGTAATATCTTTGGCTTGCTGGCAAGAGCGCGAGCGATCTCAAGACGGCGCTGTTCACCATAGGGCAGATTCTTCGCCATCAGGTCGCCACGTCCCTTCAGTCCGACGAAGCGGAGAATACGACCGGCTTCAATCACAGCCTCTTCTTCCTCATGCCGAGTACTGGGACCTCTGAATATGCCACCGATCAGTCCTGACTTCAAGTGCGGGTGCATGCCCACCAGAATATTCTCAACGGAGGTCATGTTTTTGAACAGGCGGATATTCTGGTATGTTCGAGAGACACCAAGATGGGTAACTCGATCCGGTGAAAGGCCCGTGATGTTGTGATCTCCAAGCAGGATATCTCCCTCCTCCGGTGTGTAAAAGCCCGTCACACAGTTGAAGAAAGTAGTTTTCCCGGCACCGTTGGGACCGATGATGCTCTGGATAGCATTTTCCTTAACCTCGACATCTATTTGGTTCAGAGCTACAAGTCCGCCAAAGCGTTTGGTAACATTTTTTGCAATAAGCA
>DATKED010000293.1:0-24952 GCA_035512375.1 Anaerolineales bacterium | reverse complement strand
TCGCCCCGTTGCGCCGTCCGGGTGTTGAAATTCACATTTGGGGTCCAGCCAGCACCACGCTTGGCTTGAATGCCCGTCTGCAAAAGTATCTCTCTCCACCATTATTTCCGGTTAGCGTGCGTGAATTGGCTGCGAAACTTCATTTCCACGAACTCCCTGCCCACAGGATCGAAATTGGGGAATTTATGATCCATGCACAATTGATCATTCACCCCAACCCAACAATCGGCTATCGTATTGAGTGTGCAGGCACTGCCATCACGTACCTTCCCGATCACGAACCGGCTCTTGGCGGGCAGACGTTTGGCAACGACAAATCGTGGACCTCGGGCTATAAGCTGGCGGAGGGAGCAGACCTGCTCATCCACGATTCGCAGTACAGCGAAGAGGAATACCGGGACCGGGTCGGTTTTGGCCATAGCAGCATCAGTCATGCATTCCGGTTTGCCTCATTGTGTGATGTAAAACACTATGTGCCCTTCCATCATGATCCCACCCATAATGACGATACCCTGGATCGCATGTTCGAGCAGACCACGCAGGATGTGCAACCGTCTTACAGGGTAACACCCAGCCGGGAAGGATTGGCAATAGAGATCGCTGGTTGAAAATGGCTTGGGCTTTCAACCTTTTAGGCTGTAAGGGCTTGACAAGCATGCTATAATATTCAAGAGAGATTTTATCAATATTTTCTGAACTAGTATTGGGATTTGGACAAGTCCACTGAGGAAGCAGTAGGGACAGCAAAGATGATCGAACCATTGAACTATTGGATGGCAGTCATAGGTGGTGTTACGGTCTTTGTTGTTGCTATTACGAACTTCTTAGAGGCGCTAATAAAACTTATGAGATGGATACCTAGACCCCTGGTCAAATTTTTAGTCTACAGCCTAACCTTGGTTATTCCAAACATCGGAATTATTTGGTATTTCTTTTATCTTGCAGGTTCCTCCCCTTACCGCTTATCCGAACTGCGTTTTTTCTTAGCGATAGTTGCACAACCGACCATAGCAGTTTCAATCTATGCCTATATTTGGGCGAAGTGGCTTTATCCTTACTTGAAGGGTATTCAAAGCGAAACTATTGATGAAAAAGAGGAAAAGGGAGGTCCTAGCCAAGACAAAGTCGACTTAACGAAAAAAACAAGATCAAAACAAAAATCAAGTCGCTAATTCAGCGCAAGAGACGTTTCTAAGAGGAGGTAAACATGAAACTTCATATAATGAGGGCCATACACGTTCTCATAACGGTCCTATTTCTTTCAGCCTGCATTCCACCACCGCCAGCAACTCCTACTGTTATTGGCCCCACTATCGAGCAGCAGGGTATAGTGTCCTCTCCTACAGAGACTATCA
The DNA here is from genome assembly GCA_035512375.1 of Anaerolineales bacterium. Lineage (GTDB taxonomy): Bacteria > Chloroflexota > Anaerolineae > Anaerolineales > Villigracilaceae > Defluviilinea. The sequence goes on along the minus strand of DATKED010000293.1, from coordinate 23,597 downwards.
TAGACACTATCGAACCTACCCTAGAACCTACCAGTCCACCAATTCCTCCACCAATTGAATGCAAACATCCAGCAGTAACTCAAAATGTTTTCAGTCAGCTTGAGAATGTGAATGGCCAATTTCCTTTTTATGGGGAACCTAACGATCCAAATTTCCTCTGCCAAGGTGTGTATGATCGTTTCCACACGGAACCTCTTTCAGTAAGAATCGAGTATAAAAATGTAGATACAAATTACGGCTTCTGGGGTGTAGCTACTCCTGATGGATATGATGCACTGCAATTTAGCCAGCTCTGCTTTTGGGCTTATGCCGAGAATCCCAACCAAGCATTTAGATTGAAGCTAAGAGACACTAATGACGTAGAAATGGGTGTTGTGATCAATCTAGATGAGGCGGGGCGGTGGATTAACATCTGCACTCCATTGAGCAAATTCACAGAACAAGGGGTCAGCATAGGCGCCCTCATAAACGTCAATCTTGGCTTTGAAGAACCCACTGGAAGCGCGATTATTTGGGCAGATGATTTTGAGTTCAAATAATAGCTAAAATTCCACCTGCATAATATTGATGTCCCGCAGAGCCTGCGGGACATTCACGTTTGGCTCTTTATTCTCTACTTTTCAAACACCCAGCGATCCATTTCACGGTTCCAATCCACTAACTCCTCCTGCCTGAACCACAAAGCTACCTCGATCGCGCCGTTCTCCACGCTATCAGATGCATGAGTGAGATTCCGCCCCACTTCCAGGGCGAAATCATGGCGTAGCGAACCGGGCGCGGCTTCGGTGGGGCGCGTCGAACCCATCGTCTGGCGGATGGCAGCAACCGCGTTCGGTCCCTCCCACACCATTGCCATGACCGGCGCAGAAGTAATATAAGAGATCAGTCCTTCATAAAACGGTTTGCCTTTGTGAATTGCATAATGCGTTTCCGCCAGTTCATTGCTGACCTGCAAGAATTTCGCGGCAACCAGACGGAGTCCGCGGCGCTCCAGGCGCGAGATCACCTCTCCAACCAACGCACGTTGCACACCATCAGGTTTAACCAAGACAAGCGATCTTTCCACAGTTCCTCCAGGAAATTTTGATGTTCAAAAATAGAGCGACTTTTCAGTCGCTCTACATTCTAACGAAGTAGCTCTTCTGCTTTTGTATAAGCGTCCAGCGCGTCCTGCAATCTGTTGGCACGCATGTACGCGTCGCCCAGGGATTGCCAGATATCCACATCCACCGGAAAACGATACAGCGCATCGCGCAAGTCGTAGATGACTTCATCCAGGAAACGCCCCTTCTTGATCAGCCGGGCATAGCTCTCAAGTGCGCTGGAGACATTGCTGCCTGAGAGTTCATTACGTGCCTGTCCCAAAATCGGGTCAAAAGACATACCGAGCCTTCCTGTACCTTTAGGTTTCCGCTCTTTAGTAGCCGGAGGAGCCGCAGGTTTTTCCTCTTCATGAAGTGCCGCAATCTTTTCCTCAATAATATTGACAACATTCACAGCTTCAGGCTGAGGAGGTTGAACCTCAGATAGAGGCGCGACCGGCTCAGGTTCAGGGAGTTGAACTTCAGGTTGTGCCATGATCGTTTCGGGTTCGGGCTGTTTTGTCTCCACAGGCTGCCAATCTGTGGCGTGTGTTGGTTCGATCCTGGTTGGTTCAGCCACCGCTTCGCCGGTCTCATCGCGCAGCCAGGCAGGCAGGTCAGCATCCATGGCAGTAGGGGTCACTGCCTGCTCCTGTTCCTGATCCAACTCGCTGAGCCAACGGGGAACATCCTCGGTCGGAACCTCCAAGGCACCCTCATCCGTAGAAACGGTCGTTTGCGGCGCAGACCCCTGCTCAATGGCACTCATCCACTCGGTATCGTCAGCCGATTCTTTTTCAGATATGCCTGAGGCCACATCATTGGCAGGGATAGTTGATTCCGCCTCAGTGACTTTTTCCGCCTCGACGCTTTGCATCCAGGCGGGTAAATCTTCAGGCGGCATAGATTGAGCCGGTTGAGGAGGAACATCTTCTGACGGTTCATCAAGACTCTTCAGCCAGATCGCCGTGTCATCTTTTGCAGAGACAGGCTCGGGCGCCGGCAACGACTCTTCCTCATCCAAGCTTCGCAGCCACGCCGCGGTACTATCCGCTGATGAAGGCTGTTCAGCACGGATATCCTTGGCTTGCTTCACCCAGTCAGGTTCCTCGGTCACAGGTCCTTCAGGTTTGGTCAACAAGCCTTCCGTGGCATCCTGCTTGGCAGCAAGATTTTCCAGCCAGTCCAATGAGTCTTCCCGTTCTTTCTCACTTTTACTCGGTTCTTCAAGGTTTGCAAGTGGTTCGGGTTCAGTAACAGGAATTTGCTCAGCTTCCTCCTGAGGAGCTTGTGCAGATGACACTTCCTGAGGTTGATCGCTAAGGCTCTTGGCTTGTTGGATCCACTCCGGTTCTTCTTCGAGGCGTTCCTCCGGCTTGGTCAGCAGGCCTTCCGTTGCACCCTGTTTCGCAGCAAGACCTTCTAGCCAGGCAAACGAATCATCCTGTTCCTGTTCACTCTTGCCGAGCTCTTCCAGATCGCCGGCAGGTTGTGTGACAGGAGGTTGCTCCACCGGAGGCTGACTAACATCCATGCTCTTGGCTTGCTTGACCCAGTCGGGTTCTTCCTCCAGACGCTCCTCCGGTTTTGTGAGCAAGCCTTCAGTTGCGCCTTGTTTGGCAGCAAGATTCTCGAGCCAGGAAAACGAATCTTCCTGTTCCTCACTGCTCATGCCAAGATTTTCCTTCATGGAAGGTTCAGGAGCAGAGGCAGGAGCCAATTGCTCAGTTTCATCTGCCAATTCATTGAGAAAATCAAATTCATCTGATGAAGGTGTGGATGCAGAAGTCTGAGACTCGGCCGCGGGCTGATTCAGAACGTCGAATTCGTTTGACGCCGTTTCAAGTGGCTTGGATTCATCACCCAGTTGGCTCAGCCAGTCCAGTTCACCGGTCGAGGCGACAGACGAAGTTGACTCATTCTCAAATCCCTTGAGCCAATCTGGCTGTTCTTCAGATGATGCAACAGGTTGTTCAGAAGTAACAGGTGGCTTTAACCAGTCGGGTTGTTCTTCCGCAGCCTGAGCTGAGGGTTGTTCCAACTGACTCATCCAATCGGGTTGATCGCTGGAATCAGAGGCAGCTGGCAATGCGCTGGAGCCAATCTTGTTGATCCAATCTGGCAATTCCTCTTCCCGGGCGGGGGTTTCAGCAGGTTGCTCCGGAGCCATCGCCTTCACCCAATCCGGCAGGTCGCCTGGCGCGATGGGTTGTTCATTCGAAGCAGGTTCACGCTCCGCGTCTGCGAACGCAGATTTACTCTCATCGAACGCGCCGGTAGATTGACTCCAGCCAGCCTCTCGTAAAAACTCTGGAATATCCTCTGCAGGTTCGGCGGGCTTGGCAGATGGAAGCGCCGCATCGAAAGGCGAAACAGGAGTCGGCTGCCCCGACTGGGGAGGCGCCTCACCGAACGTGCTTTTCAACCAATCGGGTTGTTCATCAGAAGGTTTGCCGCTCTCGAGAGAGATCGCCTGCGTGGTTTCCCAATCGGACTGCATCCCGACCGGCTGACCGTTCCAATCGAGGCGCTCCAGACTCACAGCGACATCAGGCACTTCGTCGGATAAAAATATCGAGCCGGAAACTTGCGCTGCATATGGATCGAGTTCAGCCACGCGTTGTCGATATACCTGTACGCTTTCGGGATGATCTGCACCAAGGATTTCCACAAGGACACGATTTGCATCGAGACAATAGGGATCACTGCGCAACAGGGCTGAGGCAACTTCTGCCGCGTCATTCTTTGACCCGCTCCGGTAATAGGCACGCGCGAGCAACACCTGCATATCATTGCGGCCCGGGTCTTCATTCAAGACACTCTTAATCTCAGAGATTGCCTGGGGGTATAACTCCCCCTGCACGTACATGTGCGCGAGCGCCCCGCGCGTCATACGGATACGCGGAAGTTGAACACCATCGCGGCGGCTGTACAGACGCTGTAATTCGCCCTGAATCGCAGCGTTCGACGGCTGCGTTTCAAAGGCACGTTCCATGTGCCAGATCGCATCATCCAGTTTTTTCTCTTCGTCGCGAATAATGCTCATACCCACATTTGCGACAAAGTCATTTGGAACGGCTACCAGCACGCGCGCAAAAATATCGACTGCCTCGGGATAGCGTTTATACTCAAGATACGCCTTGCCCAGCATGCGATAGGTTTCAAGATGTTTTGGAAATGATTTAAGAATATGCTTGCAGTGAGCGATCGCTTCATCCAGGTGACCACGATCGACCATTGCTTCAATTTCGCGGTTATAAGCTCGCAAGGATACTTTCGCCATGAAGTTCTCTGCTCCTGTATTAAGTATGCCCCATTCTTAAAATTAATGCAAGCCTGCGGACATTAATATCAAACATTACTCGTAGAACAAGGGCAGGCGCTCCACCGGGTCCTCACTAAAAGCATGCGCTGAAAATACCACATCGCGTACCTCTGCCAGTTTCTCCTGATCGTTCGCGTGAATTGTGAACAACGGCTCGCCTTTCTGAACCTGATCACCAACTTTGTGATGGATGAGAAAGCCCACTGCGTGATCGATAGGATCGGCCTTGCGAGCGCGCCCGGCTCCGAGCGCCACTGCTGCCTCGCCGACGCTTCTTGCCTGGATCTGAGCCACATAGCCGTCTCGCGGCGACTTCACCACTTCGACATACGGCGCATGCAGGAATTTGGATGTGTCATCCACGTAGGAAACATCGCCGCCCTGCGCCTGAACCAGCACACGGAATTTCTCGAAGGCAGAACCATCCGCGATGGATTTTTCTGCCATCATACGGCCTTCGCCCAAGTCAGGTGCACGTTTTCCCAACACCAGCATATGCGCGCTGACATGCAGACAGTGCTCGAGAAAATCTTCAGGACCGTTGTCACGGAGCGTCTCCACAGCTTCCATAACTTCCAGCGAATTGCCCACTGCATATCCGAGCGGCTGATTCATATCTGAGAGCAAAGCCACAACTTCACGGCCAGCCAATTGCCCAATATCAACCATGAGATCTGCAAGCTGGCGGGCTTCTGCCAGCGTCTCCATAAACGCCCCAAGACCGGTTTTTACATCCAATAAGATCGCCTGCGCGCCCGCAGCCAGTTTCTTGCACATAATGGAGGATGCGATCAACGGAATCGACTGTACCGTCCCCGTCACATCACGCAAGGCATACAGTTTTCCATCAGCCGGAGCGAGGTCAAGGGATTGACCCGTAAGGACAATTCCTTTTCCCTTGAGCTGGTGCTTGAATTCTTCTGTGGTGAGGTCAACCCGATAGCCGGGAATGGATTCCAATTTATCGAGTGTGCCACCGCTGAACCCCAGCCCACGCCCAGACATTTTTCCGACAGGCAAGCCGCATGCCGCGACAATGGGAAGGACGGCAATGCTCGTCTTATCCCCCACTCCACCCGAGGAGTGTTTGTCAACAGCCAAATCCACAATGTCGCTGAGATCGAGCATTTGACCCGAATTTGCCATGGCGAGCGTTAGATCTGTCGTTTCACGTGGTGTCATTCCATTGAGCACGATAGCCATAAGAAGGGCTGAGGCTTGATAATCAACCACTTCCCCTGAAATAAAACTCTTGATGAAGAACTCGATCTCAGCCAGAGACAGTTCATGTTTATCGCGTTTCTTGACAATAACATCCACGGCGCGCATGGAAATCTCCTTATACAAAATTCCTTTTGTATTTTATCTCATAATCGACGCCAAAAAAACAACGGAGATACCGAGCCACGGAGAATTAATTTGATTTTCTCCGCGTTCTCCGCGTCTCCGTGGCAAAACGAAAATATACTCTACTCTAAATCAGCTTTTCACCAACTTATATCCATCTTTTGAATCCTGAACGGTCCAACCCAATGCGGCGATCTTGTCACGCAGCTTGTCGGACTCTCCCCAGTTCTTGTTGGCGCGCGCGATCAGGCGCTGCTCTACCAACGCAAGAACATCCTCAGAAGGCTGGTCCTCTTCAAGCAACGTGGCGCTCAGGCACATGTCCCACACGCGGGGGGGAATATCACGTTCAACAGGATCAGGGATGCGGAACTCACCCAACTCGCTGAGCGGGAACTTCGAACCGGAGGGATACATCTCCGGGTTACATTCGCGCACCAACGAAACAGAGCTGACTCCGCTCACTTCGCACAGACCGGACTCAAAGTCCATGATGAGACCCGTGTGTTCATCCAAACCGATGGTCTCGTTTTCAGATGGAACATGATTGCACCATTCGGCGAAGCGATCCATCCCAATGAAACAGCGACTTGTATCCAGATCCACGCCGCCGTCTGCATTATTCCAATGCGGAATAAAAGAAACGTGCAACCCAAAATCGGAAAAGAGATTCAGTCCATCCACAACATGAACATCCTGCCCCACTTTGTAGATCTCATAAACGGGTAAGGCATGGGCGCCTACGGAAATCGTCGCCGCGGAAGCAAACACGAGCGTAGCGCCGAGGCGATGCCTGGCGCGGATCACATCCCACGTCAGCGTATCCTTCAAATGCCGGATCGCGTACGTAGGACTTCCGGGTCCCATAAAGATCATGTTGGCAGAAAGGAGCGGTTTGATAATTTCAGGATCATCAGGGCTAAAAGCGGAATCCTTTTTACGGGCAGGGATCAGATCTACGACCGGCTTATAGTTCTGAAGCCGGGATTCCATGAAATCACCCACGCGCCCTACAACCTGGGCGGAGTTCAATTCGAAGCCTGCTGGCGTTTCCATCAGTGCGATACGAAGAGGCTCGGTGAGATTGCGGGCAAGTGATTCAAAGATGCGACCACCGGCCAGAGAGGTTTCACCAGAACCGAGAAAAGCGATTTGTCCGAGCGGCATGTCAGTCTCCGGTAAAGAGTTATCAGCTATGAGTGGGACGCGGCGTTGAGTTCATCTATTACATGCAGAAGCTCCTCATTGGAAGGGATGTCGTCCATCGAACGTCCGTAGTGTGCAAAGCGCACATACCCTTTGGCATCGATGACACAATTCAAAGGCATGCGTCCCAGCTTGAAGAGGTTCACTTCCTGCCTGTAGGTCCGGGCGACGGAATGATCAGGGTCGGGCAGCCCGATAAAGGGAATCTTTTCACTATTCCAATACTGCCGAAAGACCAGTAGCGGGTTGGGTCCAACCGCCAAAATTTCGACACCGCGAGTTGTGAACGCCCCATATCCATCGCGCAAACGCGCCAACTGCGCGCGGCAGTACGGTCACATAAAGCCGCGCAGGAACGAAAGCAGGACCGGCTTGCCACGAAAGTTGGATAAACGAATGGAATTGCCTGCGATATCTTTCAATTCGAAGTCAGGAGCCAATTCCCCCGGTGTAATCAATTTACTCATCTTGAATCAATTCCTTGGCTTTTTCCCAAATTTCATCGAACATCTTTACCGTCAACTTTCCTGTTAGTGTATTTTGCTGGCTGGGATGATAGGAGCATAAGACCCATCGACCATTTTCTAACTGATACAAGGCACCATGTCCAAATTTCCATGCCGGATTGCGGGCAGAAAATACTCGTAGAATTCTTTCGAAAGCAACTCTTCCCAAGCATACGATTACTTTTGGCTTTAGGATTTCAAGGTCACGCTCGAGGTAGGGCTGACAATTATTTAACTCCTCCGGAGTCGGCTTATTCTCTGGAGGGACGCAGCGCGCCGACGCCGCGAGATACAGGTCTTTCAGCCTAAGACCATCGTCTCGTGACACAGCCGTCGGCTGGTTCGCGAACCCGGCCCGGTACAAAGCTGGATACAAAAACGCCCCGGAAGCGTCGCCCGTAAAATTGCGCCCCGTCCGATTGGAGCCGTGCGCGCCCGGGGCTAATCCCACCACAACGACGCGGGCATGCGGGTCGCCAAAGCCTGGCACGGGCCTGCCCCAGTATTCCTGATCGATATATGCTTTCCGTTTGACACGCGCCACTTCCTCGCGCCAGGCAACAAGCCGCGGACACTTGCGGCATTGTATAATTTCATTGTTTAGTTGATTGAGGGATTCAAGTCTCATGTGTTTCTGTATCAGGCATCACGTTTTCAAGTGTAATTGTACCTGACCCCTGGAACATGACAGCTGACCTTCAGAGAATAAGCATTGCATCCCCAAAGGAATAAAAGCGATAGCTTTCTTGAATGGCAATTTCATAGCTCTCGAGAATCTTTTCCCGCCCCGCGAGCGCGCTGACCAGCATGAGCAGCGTTGACTTTGGTAAATGGAAATTTGTGATCATCGTATCAACGACTTTGAATTGGTAGCCGGGGAGGATGAAGAGAGAGGTAGGACCAATGAAGGGTGATATTCGATATTCGATATTCGATATTTGGGAGGCGGCGGATTCCAATGTTCTAACGGAAGTTGTTCCCACCGCAAGGACACGCCCGCGCGCCTGTTTCGTCTGATTGATAAGATCTGCGGTCTCCTGGGGAAGTTCACACCATTCCGTATGGATCTTATGCTCTTGAGGGTTTTCCTCTGTCACGGGTGCGAAGGTATCCAGGCCAACATGCAAAGTGACATAAGCGATCTTCACACCTTTCGCCTGCACCTCCTCCAGCAGACGCGGCGTGAAATGGAGCCCAGCCGTGGGCGCCGCGGCAGAACCCGGTTCACGGGAGTAGACGGTTTGATAGCGTTCGGGGTCATTGAGCTTCTCATGAATATACGGCGGCAGAGGCACATTCCCCACTCTTGGAAGATATGGCTCGATGGGTTCAGAAAATTTGATGAGGCGTTCTGAGCCGTCCAGTAAATCAACAATCTCTGCTGCTGGTCCATCTTCTATTCTTACTGATTTGCCTACGCGCAGACCTTTTCCACCTACCAGGGCTTCCCAGGTCAGTTCGTCGCGGCGACGTAGGAGGAGCAATTCCACGCGTCCGCCGGTCTCTTTGCGAGCATAGATCCGCGCGGGGATGACACGTGTTTGGTTCAAGACAAGCAAGTCGCCCGCGCGCAAGTAGTCACCAATATCACGAAAGATACGATGTTCCAACGCTCCGGTGTCGCGGTGCAAGACCAGCAAACGCGATTCATCGCGCGGCTCGGAAGGAGTCTGTGCGATGGAGGATTCGGGGAGGTTGTAGTCGAAGTCAGAGGTTTTCATAGGGTTGATGGCTTCGATGCTGGGACATTCAAACATTATCGATTGAAGAATCTGATAATCACATTCAAAATAACTGTGAGCAAAAGGGAGAGCACAATCGAGGTTACAACTGGAAAGTAAAACGATCCATTCCTTCCTTCAATCCGAATGTCACCGGGCAATCTCCCGAAGGGAATCCCAAATTTCGCGGCGAGATATACACCTCCGCCGATCAGGATCAATACGATCCCACCAATTACCAAAAAACGAGCAATATTTTCCATTTTCATTTCTCCAGTTACGGCGTTACGGTACCGCTTCGCCATAAACTTGAATTTCCTTCCATGACACCCAGGATGGACTGGCAATCGTCTGGATACGGATCTGGCTGACATTTTCCAGTGGCGTGTCTGGCATAAAGGTCAGCCAATCATTATCGTTTGTAGAAACATCAAATTCATGCACAGTTTGATATGTGCTACCACTGGAACTGCGTACCTGTACGCGGTGAGTTGTATTCCCGGCAGGGTATTGAGCGACCAAGAGCCGAATTTCCGCAATGTTATAACTCGCCTGTAAATCAATCTCGATCCACTGGACGGGACCTTCGCCCGAGCCCCACTGGGTCGCGGAGTTGTCATCCACGGCATTTGCAGGCGGTTCTTCCGGTAAACTGCGCGAAGCGGTTACAGGCTTAGTGTATGCCAGGTTATCCGTGGGAATCTCGATCGCAACACAGGGATCAGGCTGATTCGCCGGCGCGAACAAATCCAGCAGATAATTGCCTTCGTCCACCAAACCCCAGGTACGGTCGTCCACGCTGGCGGCGGCGGGGTAATACGTCCAGTAGAGCCAGCCGTCAAAGCCATATTGACAGGACTCAGCCACCCACTGCATCAGTGTCCGGGCTGCAGAATTGGCTTCGGAGAAATTATGACGGAACGCGCCGTACTCTCCCAGCAGGATCGGTTTGGCATCATAGCCGATCATACCAAAGTGCTCCGCAAGTTCCTGAAGCCCGGGTCCACCGGGATAGGCATGGAAGTCAAAAAAGTCCAGGTCCGATCTTTCCAGCAAGGATGCAGTCTCGACATACCAGCCAGGCGCGGCGATCTCAGGAGCAAAGAACCCCATGGTGACCAGCGCGGTGGGGTCGTGCATCAGAATCTCCTCCTTCATTTGAGCGATGTAATGAACCATTCCATCACTCACCATTTGAGTCTTTTGGTCCGGGTCGCTCATGTCGTAAGAGCCGGTTGTCGTATCGACGATGCCGCTGGTCAGGGAGAGCGGCGGCTGGTCGAGGAACATCCACTGCTCGTTGAGGAGCTGCCAACCGAGCACCGCATCAAATGCTGCATTGCGCTCAACGAGTCCGGTCAGCAGGTCGCGCCAGTAGCGACGGGTGGCGGTAATGGCTTGGGGGCGGAGGTAGTAGGAGTTGCGGTACCCGGCAAACGTCCCGCCTGAGCCGAAGTTGGCTTCTTCCGAATATCCACCCTGATCGGGCAAATCATTTGACGTGAACAGGATAAAGATCCCGGTCTCTTGTCCGGCGGACATCATATCCGCGATGTTATCGAGATAATCGGGGTTTAGCCCAATGTTGTCGTCATCACCGATGCAGCCCGTCCCCTGGTTACATTGGTCGAGAAATACGCGGACCGTGTTGTACCTCAGACCTGCCAGAATGGCAAAGTCCTGGCGCGTGCGCTCCGGGTCATATGTTCCCACGCGCAAAAGCAAATTGGTTTGAGCATTTCCCAGCGGTACAAAAACATAGTTGGCGCCGCGCGGGATAAATTTGTCGTTGGTCTCCTTATCATAGAATTCCCCCACCCCGTTTACCTGACGTACCGCGATGCGGTGTTCTGACTGTTCCTGCGGAACGCTGGTCGGCGATTCGACCGGCGAGGTTTGTGTCACCGGGGCTGGCTCTCTGGAAGGTGTTACAGAAACTTCAGTGGGTATGGGCAGCGAACTGCAGGAAGCCAACCCAAGCGCTGGAAGGATAAGTAATCGTAATGCCCGGGCAAAACGATGCATACATTTCTCCTTACAATAATTTTGGCTGTCCCTCTTCGCGATAATCCAGCTTCAAATGTTCATACGCGGATTTGGTGGCGATGCGTCCCTGCGCGGTGCGGTCCAGGAAGCCAAGCTGGAGGAGGTACGGCTCGACGACATCCATGATCGTATCCTGCTCCTCGCTAATGGAGGCGGCGATCGTGTTCAACCCAACCGGTCCGCCGCCATATTTTCCGATGATCGTCTTAAGCACGCGACGATCGAGATCGTCAAGGCCAAGGGGGTCAACCTGCAACAGGTCCAACGCCTCTTTGGCGATCTTCGGCGTGATCTTCCCATCCGCACGGACCTGGGCATAATCGCGGACCCGGCGCAGCAGGCGCAAAGCCACACGCGGCGTCCCGCGGGCGCGGCGTCCGATCTCTTCCACGCCGCCGGGTTCCACCTCCACTTTCAACATGCCCGCCGCCCGCAAGACAATGGACTTCATTGCCTCCAGGTCGTAGTAATCCAAACGATAGACCGCGCCAAAACGCGCGCGCAATGGTGCCGTGACCAGCGCCAGCCGCGTCGTCGCGCCGACCACCGTAAAGCGCGGTAATTTCAAGCGGATCGAGCGCGCTGACGGTCCCTTGCCAATCACAATATCCAATGAATAATCTTCCATGGCAGGATAAAGCACCTCTTCCACAGCACGCCCCAAGCGATGGATTTCATCGATGAATAATACATCCCCCTGGCGCAGATTGGTGAGGATGGCAGCCAGGTCTCCGGCACGCTCGATGGCAGGACCCGCCGTCACTTTGACATTGACACCCATTTCGTTGGCGACGACGTGAGCCAGAGTCGTCTTTCCCAATCCAGGAGGACCGTAAAAGAGAACATGATCTAGCGCTTCGCCACGCTGGCGGGCCGCGGCGATCAAAATGGCAAGATTCTCTTTGACCTGGTTCTGCCCGATGAGGTCAGTTAATTTTTGGGGACGAAGCGCGTTATCGACGCGGTCGTCTGGTTTGGATTCAGGATCCACGGGTCGAGCCCGCCCTGAGTTTGGCGAAGGGTTAGTGGTCATCTGTTCTATTATACCGTTCGAAACGTCATTGCGAGCGCATTTTGCAAAGCAATCTTCGTTATAAGCGGATCATTCCGGTTGAGAGGTCCAAATCGCTTAATCAGAGATTTCTTCCCTTATAGCCGCTTTGGCTGCGCTCAGCGCGTACGTCATCATTAAATTGAGCAGGGATGACAACGTACGTCATCCCTGCTGTTTACTCGTTGGCAGTCTGGCGGTCCTGGTCAATCGACTCTAGACCCATGACTTTGCGTCACCACGTTTCCGTAGTTTTGCCTTTCGGTTAGCCGGTCGATCGTGACTAGTATGATTTACTTATATACTGGTTTTAGATACCGGGCTTTGCGTCACCGTCTTTCGGCGGTTTTGCTATTTTCGGCAGTCTGGCGATCTGCTCACAGAAACTGTGACTGAAGACCCATGACTTTGCGTCGCCAGGTTTCCCTGGGTTTGCTTTTTTTTCCGAGTGAATTTCATTATCGCGCAAAAAATATTAGAATTCAATACATGATTACCCTATTCTGAGTTTTCTAATTATTTCCTAATCTAGACTTTATCCATTTGAACCTAAACAAAAAGCAGAGTAAGCTAGAGCAAATACTCGACCAAGAGGTTGCTCATGCCTACTCTGCGCACAGAATATATCACGCTGTTGGAAGCCTTTGCGAGGCTGTTTTCCAAACGGATCGGGGAACATGCACAGATCCTGATGATGGGCGCCATTCTTTGTCCGGCGGAACGAACCGTCACGGCAGTCTTGCGGGTGATGGGATTGAGTTGGGAGAAGCATTTTCAGAATTATCATCGGGTTCTCAATCGTGCGGTTTGGTCGAGTCGGGAAGCGAGCCGGATTTTATTGGGATTGTTGATCCAGGCGTTTGCCAAGCGTGGTCCAGTGATCCTGGGCTTGGACGATACGATTGAACGGCGGCGCGGAGCTAAGATCAAAGCCAAAGGAATCTATCGTGATCCAGTGCGTTCTACTCATAGTCACTTTGTGAAAGCCAGTGGTTTGCGTTGGCTCAGTTTGATGTTGCTGGCCCCGATTCCATGGGCAAAACGAGTTTGGGCGTTGCCGTTTCTCACGGTGCTGGCACCTTCCGAGCGATATTACCAGGGTAAAGCTCGTAAGCATACACCTGCCCTGGCGGGCGGTGCCAGGGAGAAACTTACCGAATGGGCACGTCAGATGATCTTACAGGCTCGCCGCTGGCTGCCTAAACGTTTTCTGGTGATCGTCGCAGACAGCAGTTTTGCTGTGATTGACTTGCTCTGGCAGTTGCGCCAGCTAAAAAACCCGATCTGTATGATCACCCGCTTTCGTTTGGATGCGGCACTCTATGAGCCTGCCAAACCTACGCCCGGTGCGATAGGTCGCCCACGCAAGAAAGGTCCAAGATTACCTACGTTAGAAACTGTCGCAGAAGACAAACATACGCGTTGGACGCGCATTACGGTCCAGCAGTGGTATGGTGAGAAAAAACGAATGATTGAGATCACCTCCAAAACTGCAGTCTGGTACCACACCGGCCAACCTGCTTTGCCGATCCGTTGGGTCCTTGTTCGGGATCCAAAACAGATCTTCAAAACACAAGCTTTATTGTGCACGGATCCTTCCATTTCTGCAGAGCAGATCGTCCATTGGTTTGTGCAACGCTGGCAAGTCGAAGTCACCTTTCATGAAGTGCGTACGCATTTGGGCGTCGAAACCCAACGACAATGGGCTGACCTTTCGATCCTGCGAATCACGCCTGCCTTACTTAGCTTGTTTTCGGTTGTCACTTTGCTCGCCAACCTACATGCACGAAACCAGAAGTTCCCGGTTCAACAGACTGCCTGGTACCCAAAGAAACTGCCAACCTTTTCCGATGCCCTGGCGTTCGTGAAGGAAACACTCTTCCTGCAATCCTTTTTTCCAACATCCTTGTTTCATGCCAACATCCGAAAACCACATCCAATTCGATCCGTTTACCACGTTCCTCGCTCACTGCACGCCTTTTCGCCTGAATCATTTGGATAAAGTCTAGCTAATAGTTGGCTCATTATTCAGAGGTCGCTTCAGTGGTCATGCCCCACTTCCTGTAGGTTGAAGGATTATTTACTCATAGGCAAGAACTTCGCGAATCGTGAGTCTTGCCGCGTTACGCGCGGGCAAAACGCTTGCGATCGCAGATAAAGCCAGGACCAGTCCAAGCCAGATGGCATACCCTGTGTAGGTGAAAACCACATCGATTGGCGTTTGAAACACCGCAAGACTCACAATTGTCGCAAGCAGATAGGTAAAGGGAATGGAAAGGATGATCGCCAGGCCGAACGAAATCATACCAATAAAAACTCCCTCCGCAATCACCGTCCGTATGACGGCGCGGTCATCCGCACCGATGGCACGCATAATGCCGATCTCGCGCGTCCGTTCGAGCACGTTCATGCCCATTGTGCCGGTCAGCCCCATCGAACCGACGATCGCCGTCAGCACTGCCATGATAAGCAGGAACACGACCAGGGTATCCAGGCTTTCGACCGCGGTATCCAGCGAGGCGCGCCCTGCCTCTGCAACCCGCACTTTAAATCCCTGGTCACGCAGGTACTTATCCAACTCTTCCGCTTTCGCATCCTGATACGGGCGGTCGTGCTCGGCAGTGACCAGCCGGAACGAATAAGCACGGTTGACAAGATGGTTCATCCGCGAGACGTATTCATAAGGCGCGTACGCCAGCACGCCTTCGCGGTCTACGAACTTAAAGATCCCAACGACCTCCCAGATCTCGTCACGACCTTCGATTTTCAGATTGATATTGTCGCCAGGCTGTAGAGCTGGAAAATACTTGAGTGCCCCTTCACTGACTGCCAGCTTGCGAACGTCATCTGGACGGATCCAACGTCCGGCTACGAGGAGCGGTTCGATTAGCTCGCTAGCGGCCGGCGGTCCAAAGACGTTGATATTCTCGAGCACCTGGTTATTTTCGTCCAGCAACTCACCGCTCACAAATTGCCAGCCCTCCACATGTTGAATGCCATCCACCTTCATTACTTTTTGCTCGATCTCGATCAAGCGATACGGCCTGTCAAAATCAAGCGACACATCGGCGACGAAGTATTTCCCGATCTGCCCGATGTAGTCATGCAGCGTGACGCGGACGTTGAACACGGCGATAAAGATCGCGCCGCCCATGGTCAGCGTGAACAGCGTCAACGCCAGACGGCTCTTTCGCCGGAATGTGTTGCGCAGCGAGATTACAAAAGGACGCGGGATGTGGATTCCACGCCCGGCAAGAAAACGCGTGGCTTTGACCTGTATCCAATCAAACCAGGGAAGCCGTTTCCCCAATGGGGAGGCTACATCCCCAGCCTCTGTCTGCCTCTCGTCGTCAGCCAAACCTCCGCTGAGGGCGCGCAGGACCGTTACGCGTGAGCCGTTAAGGACCGGTACAAGACCGGCAATGAGCGGGACCAGCAAGCCAACAAGGATCTGTACGATCAAGGCAACTGGCACGATCCGGTAGCCGAGGATGTTGAAATTCAGTTCACCGGCTATGAATAAGGCAAGTCCATACGCGCCCTGTCCCCCGAGCGGGATGGAGATGAGCAGCGCCAGAATCCCGAATGCCATGATAAGCGTGAGGTACATGAAGAAGACCTGGCGTCTTTGCCCACCGACGAGTTTGATAACGCCGATATAGCGCAGATGTTGATTGAGTAACGCGTTGAGCGTATTTGCGATCAACGAACTGGACAGGAACACGATCAAAATCCCCAACGCCAGCAGGATGCCCAGAATCGCATTCACCGTATCGCCCAGCGGATGTTCATGGGTTTGCGAGAAGCGCGTCCGAATAACAATGCTGGCATTCTTCTCGATCTTATCCTTCAATTTCGCGCCCATGTCGCGGATGTGAAAAATATCATCGCCGTTTTCCGAGACAATGACCAGGGCACGGTTGAAAAGCTCCGGCTCTCCCAGGTATGGGAGGGTATCCATGGTGATATAGCCAGACGGCGCGGCAAGAAAATCTCCTGCGCCCGCCGCCGTATCCTGGACAATACCCACAACCGGAAGAGTCTTGGTGGAACCATCGGGGAGTTGAAATTCAAGCATGCCGCCCACGCCCGTGTCGATGTGCTGAAGCGTCTTCTGCTCCAACATGACTTCGCGCTTCTCTGGCATCGCCTGCCCTTCAATGGGAGACAGCAAGTTGATCGTGTTCTGCTCGAAATCCTCAAACGCGATGAGATCGAGCGTGATCCATTTACCGGTGCCGGGTACGCGGACGCGGATATTGATCACGCGCCGCCCTTCGGCATCCTCCACGCCGCGCTGGTTGTGGATCAGTTCCAGCATGTCTTCATCGAAATCCGTCATACGCAGTTCGATGTTCGCAGGTATTTTCGCTGAATAAGACGCGCTCATGTCATTGGAAATGATCTGATAGGCGCCCGCGATCACACCAATGGAAAACACACCCACTGCAATGGAAAAAACAACCAGCAGGGTGCGGGCTTTGTTATCCAACAGGTCGTGAAATACTTTTCTCCAGCGAGGTTTCATTCGATTTACAAGTTTCGATTTACGGTTTGCGATTGGTTTGGAGTTGACTTTCTACTATCCCCAACGATCAAGCCATCAGCGATTGTGATGTTACGCGTGGTACGCGACGTCAGCGAGGGATCATGCGTCACCATCAGAACCGTTTTGCCGCGGCGCGATAACTCTTCAAATAGATCAATGATTGTGTCGGCAGATTTTGAATCAAGATTGCCTGTCGGTTCATCTGCCACCAGTAAAGGCGGGTTGCAGCCAAGTGCACGCGCGATCGCCGCGAGCTGCTGCTGTCCCGTTGAGACCAATACAGGCAATTTATTGGCGAAATTTTCCAAGCCGACCAGTTTGAGCATTTCCATGGCGCGCTCGGGGCGTTCGTCGAACTCATAAAGTTCAGCGAAGTCCATCGAGAGCATGACGTTCTCCAGCAACGTCAGCATTGGCATTAATTGGAAAAACTGAAAAACGATCCCCAGATTCCTTCCGCGCCACCGCGAGCGCTGACTCTCCGATACGCCTGTGTAAATATCGGTGCCGCCGATGACCATGCGTCCCCGGGTGGGATGATCAATGCCGGTGATCATATTCAGGAGGGTGGATTTTCCGCTGCCTGATTTCCCGACGATCGAAACGAATTCGCCGCGATCGATCGTTAGGTCAATGCCTTTGAGGACGGTGACCTCGCCGGCCGCGTTCTTAAACGTCTTGATGATGCCATGCATGTCGATCATGGCTTCGGATGAGGACATTTCCTGTTTACCGGGCTCAACTTCCGGCTTATGCGAAGCGTGAGACGTGTCCATTTCTTTCCTTTCCCCAAAATCCGTTTCCGGCTCTTTCCATAGCCTTCAACTCCCCATCCATGATTTCCAGCGTGCGCGTGAAGCGCGGCGCAAGAGATAGATCATGCGTCACCATGATGATCGTTTTATCCTGATCTGTAACGAGATGCTCGAACACTTCAAAGATATGTTCCGACGTAACCGAATCCAGACTCCCAGTCGGTTCATCCGCGACGAGAATAGGCGGATCGTTCGCCAGGGCACGCGCGATAGCAACACGCTGCTGCTGTCCGCCGGAAATCTGTGAGGGAAATTTATCGGCGTGATCTTCGATCTCAACCAGCTGGAGCAATTCGAGCGCACGTGCACGCGACTGTTTCGAATTGAACCTGCCACACAGGTCCATCGGCAGTGTGATGTTCTCAGCCAGCGTAAGCATGGGCAACAGTTGAAAAGATTGGAACACGACGCCGAGCGTTTGTCCGCGCCAGAGTGCGATCTTATCTTCATTCATTTTATGGATGGAAACGGGAGAACCACTTGCATTGACGATCACCTCGCCAGAGGTAAGATGGTCCACCCCTGTGATCATGTTAAGTAACGTAGATTTCCCCGCACCGGATCTGCCAATGATGCCAACAAACTCACCCATCCCTACATGCATATTGATCCCTTTCAGCGCACTGAAATCACCTGCGGCCGTGATATAGACTTTCACCACGTCGCGCATTTCAATGAGAGGTGAGGTTGGTGAGTTGGGTTTCATATAAACTGAGATCGAAATTTCTAAAGTTTTCCCAAAGGGATGCATGTAGATTTAGGCATACAAAAACGGTCGCCGAGGCAACCGTTTCGCTTGCGTGCCATGTCATTTCATTTTACTCTTATCCCCTGCTTGTGACAAACTTCCTAATTTTGTATTTAGATTTGATCTCCGCTGGCATCTCCTTAACGCGGAAATTTTTGCAGCTCAGGGTGCATTTTGAAATTATGCGATTCAAATTCTTCCTCTGTATAACCCCACAAGATGCCCATCACAATACCGGATACAAACTGTGAAATCGGGAACGGAAGGTAGTTAAGATAGAGTAGATTGAGCGCCGTGAAGTGGTATGCGCTATGAATAACCGCCGTATTAGAATAGAAAAATTCAGTTGACAGGTCATGGGCTAAAAATCATATTTTTGTCATGAACCTTGTTTGCGTTGACGCAACAATTCCTTCCCGCCCTTATCAAATCCAAAAGAAAGCTTCAACGCCTCCGGCGCGCAGACGGTGATGCACGTCTGGCACAGGCTGCATTCCGTGGAAAGGACGCGTTCATTGTTGAGGATGTATTCCGGGATGCGGATGTCCATCGGGCACATCTGGACGCACGCGCCGCAGTCATTGCATTTTGCCGTTTCACCGCCAATCTTGATCAGCGAGAAACGCGATGTGAGTTTTAGCGGCACGCTGACGGGACAAACATATTTGCAGAAGGCGCGGTTGTCTTTCAGTGTGTAGGCGAGCACAATACCTACAGCGTAATACAACAAATTACCAACAATGAACCACGTCACAGCAATCGTCCCGGTCGCGCCGTCGCGGAAACCAGCCGTGTAAACGAGCAGGAGGGCAATTCCAACGCTAAGCCCAAAGTGGAGATAACGGAACCAGCCAAACCGGCGCGGGAGCCGTCCGCTGGGCCGCTTGAACGGAAGCAAGTCGAGGATCATCACAGTCCAGCAAGCCCAACCACACCACATGCGTCCAAAGAGCAATGGACCGAAGATCTTGGCAATCAGGTAATGAGTGACGCCCATCTGGATCACACCAGTCAGCAATCCAAAAACTGCGCCTTCAAGCTGAACGTTTTCCCGACTCATGAAAATGGCAATCACCATTAAAAACGCGCCGACTAGAAACAAAGTCAGGCGGCGTCCCATCGGTTTCTTCTGTTTGGGAAGGGTTTCATAAAGCCCAAGCCCCACACCCAATGATGTGCCGATATAGCCGAACATGAAAATGGACTGGATATAGCCCGAGGCGACAAATCCCCAAATGCCAAGACCCCAGAACGCGAGCATGACCACAGCAGGGACAATCAATTTCTTGACATGAAAATTACTTTCTGTTTTCATCATTCTCTCTTCAGGCAAGCCCCAATCCGCGGGCGGCTTTTTCGATCTCAAAATCCACATAGGATTCAACATTCTCCTGTAAAAAACCAGTCAAATAGTGATGCAGATACAAAGATGTGACCCCGTGCATCATGGACCAGATGGAAAGCGCCAGATGCGTGACCAGAGGCGTATATGGCATCCCCATTTTCCTCAACGTCTCATACTGGGACTTCAAACGGATCGGCAGACGAAGAGCAGTTAACTCACCTGTCATTTTTCCCGCGGCATGCGCCTCGCCGATCATCCCCTGCAAGACCAGAAAGCTGCGCTGCGCGACCGGTCCCAATTCTTTGGCAAACAGAGAGCCAGGGATGGGCGTGCCAAACAGCAACGCGTAACGCTGCGGGTTTTGCGCGGCCCATGTGAAATACGCCTTGCATATCGCGCGGAATCGCCCGGCGTGATCGTCGGCAGCACAGCCATCACGTGCGGCTTCAAGAGTCGCGCTGAAATCGGTGAACGCGTCGATCAACAGCGCGGTGACCAGCGTTTCGCGGTCTTTGTAGTAGCGATACAGCGCGGGCGCGGTCATCCCCATTTCGCGGGCGATCCCTCGCAGGGACAGCGACGCCGGGCCCATCTGACCGATCTGCATCCAGGCGGTGGATCGGATCTCATCCAGAGTTGCAGTTCGTTTTTTTTCTCGTCGGTTTGGGTTCATGGATCAACTCGTAAGAAATGTAAACACTGTAAACATTTTATAACGATGATAACTTTTTGCAAACTGATGTCTGTCATCCTCAGCCATGACGGTTGTCATCAGATTGGGGCTATAATTAATTTAAATCAACTCTCCTGGAGAATGCCATGTCCAACGTCCACGCCTCTACACACCCGCTCGTTGCACACAAACTTTCGCGCCTGCGCGATATCAAAACCGAACCCAAGAAATTCCGCGAATTGGTGCGCGAGATCGCCGCACTGCTGGCTTATGAGGCCACTGCCGATCTGGTCACTACTCCGCGTGAACTTGAAACACCGCTCGCAAAAGTGACCGGCGCGGAATTACAGGAAAAGATCGGTCTCGTGCCCATCCTGCGCGCGGGACTTGGCATGGTCGAGGGTGTGTGGAGTTTGATGCCCAGCGCAGAGGTCTGGCATATCGGGCTTTATCGCGATGAACATACGCTAAAGCCAGTGGAATATTACAACAAACTGCCCACCGAGCCGCGTGTTTCGGTCTGTCTTATTCTGGACCCGATGCTCGCCACGGGCGGGTCAGCCACTGCAACTGCGGACGTGCTCAAGCGCTGGGGAGTGAAGAAGGTCAAGTTCGTTGGTCTGATCGGCGCGCCCGAAGGGATCGAAGCGATGCAAAAAGCCCATCCTGATATTCCCATTTATCTAGCCGCGATCGATGACCATCTGAACGAACGTGCCTATATCGTGCCGGGATTGGGTGACGCGGGAGATCGTCAGTTTGGGACAGGGTAAGTAGCAATCAGCAGTCAGCGAAAGGAGTGAAGTTATGAGTCATGCCCTCATTTCACCCCATGAGCCGCACCACCAACCCATTCGTCCACCTATGATCTATGTCGGAAAACAGTGGAAATGGGAATATAAACAGGTTATTCGTGACCTGGAAAAAGATACACCGCCCAATGAAGCAGAATTAAATAAGCTGGGCGAAGAGGGCTGGGAGATGTCTGGAGTGGCGCAACAGCCGCCGCTTATTTATTTTTACTTCAAATGTCAGATCGAGAAATAGAGGTTGTTATGGCATATAATCTCAAGCTAGCCGAGCGGATACGTTCACAACTGGATGGTGTTCCTTTTGTCGAAAAGAAAATGTTCGGTGGCGTTGGATTCTTGTTGAATGGCAATATGGCTTGTGGCGTAAACAAAGATAATTTAATCGTGCGCATCGATCCTGAAAAGCAAAGTACACTTCTCAAGAAGGCTCATGCAAAACCCTTTGATTTGACAGGCAAGCCGATGAAAGGCTGGCTGGTTATTGAAGCGGACGGAGTCAAAATGGATAAGCAACTCAGCACATGGATTAAAGAGGGCATTGAGTTTGCATTGACACTTCCACACAAATAACGCAACATGAAAATGAAACGGGCAGCAAAATCAAAGAATACAGTCTCCCCAGAGGATATTCTTAGCGACCATCCCGCGGAGATACACGCTTCTGCTGAAAAACTGAGAAAGCTTATTCGTGAGTCTATGCCTGAAGGCGTTGAAAGCGGACATCCCTTCTGGCACAGTATTAACTACCGGCATCCATCAGCAGGCTATGTGTGCGGTCTCTTTCCGCGCAACGAATACATTGATCTTGTTTTCGAGTTTGGCATTCTGCTTCCTGATCCGCAGAACGTATTACAGGGAGATGGCGTCCAAGTCCGCTATATGCGGATTCGGAAAAGTGCTGAAATCCCGGCGAAGGCAATCAGGCAGTTGATTAGCGACGCGCTTGCACTCCCTGAAAATCGCGCGATCAAAATGGACCTTATCCGTGCAAAAGCAAACGTCATCAGGTAGGACCATGAAAGCAATGCTCCTGCACGAGATTACATCACTTGCGCAAAACGCAACTCCCCTTTCGTTTACAGATATTTCTGAGCCAGAGCTCAGCGAAGGCGAAATCCTGCTGCGGGTGACGAGATGCGGAGTCTGCCACACGGAGCTCGACGAAATCGAAGGTCGGACTCCGCCTCCGCGGTTGCCAGTCATTTTGGGGCACCAGGTGGTGGGAATAGTTGAAGGATTCCAAAGTCTGCAGGCTTTGGAATCGCATATTGATAAACAACGTCAGGAGACGTTGGACTCCACAATAGTCGGCCAGCGCGTTGGTGTAGCATGGATCGCATCTGCGTGTGGCGCATGTGACTATTGCACATCGGGGCAGGAGAATCTTTGCCCCGATTTCAAAGCGACGGGACGTGACATCGACGGCGGTTATGCAGAATATATGAAAGCCCGCGTGGATTTTGTACATCCCATCCCTGATTCGATCTCCGATTCTGAAGCCGCACCGTTGCTTTGTGCGGGAGCAGTAGGTTATCGCGCGTTAAAATTGTGTAATCTGCATGATGGTCAATCATTGGGTTTGATGGGATTCGGCGGGTCCAATCATCTTGTATTGAAAGTTGCGAAGCATAAATTTCCAAGTTCACCAGTCTCTGTGTTCAGCAGAAATCCGCAGGAACGTGAGTTTGCGTTATCTCTGGGAGCAGCCTGGGCTGGCGCGATCGACGAAGTCCCGCCTGAGGGATTGGACGCGCTCATCGACACGACACCCGTTTGGCACCCGATCAGTGAGGCGTTGAAACGTCTCAAGCCGGGCGGCAGACTTGTCATCAATGCCATACGCAAAGAGGAAACAGACAAGGATGTCCTGTTGAAATTGGATTACGCGTCGCAGTTATGGATGGAAAAGGAGATCAAATCCGTTGCAAATGTAACGCGGCCGGATGTGCGCGAGTTCCTGCAATTGGCGGCGGAGGCGAACCTCAAGCCTGAATTTCAGGAATATCATTTACAAGATGCCAACCAGGCACTGCTTGAATTGCAGCAGGGCAAAATCCGCGGAGCAAAGGTATTGCATGTTTCGGGATAACCATCATGCCTGCAATAACCATCGAGCAATGGATCTTTTTGGAGCGCTGGCATTAACTCTGATACCATTCAGTACAGGACAGTGTGCTCTGACGTGGTCGCGCTCTTGATCGTCACGCTGACAGGGTTATCCCAGCGGAGTGGGTGTTCACCGGATCCACTAACTCCGCAATGATGCGTGTTACCCTGGCACTTCCAGGTTTGGAGCGACCTGATCAGGTGCAGCCTTAGTATCTTATCCGAGGAGTGATACGACATGACGTTGCCAATCCTACTGTTGTTG
>DATKED010000292.1:0-4628 GCA_035512375.1 Anaerolineales bacterium | reverse complement strand
TATCTGACGGATTTGGTCGGAAGCCTGGAGCATTTTGCGAACGGTATCAAGCCGATGGTGCTGTTGTGTTCCGATGAACATAAATTTGACGACGTACTGCGTATGTTCGAGACCTTGCATGGCAATTTGGGCGGGAAGCCTTTTATCATCCCTTATTTCAATCCGGTGTCTCCGCTCGTGATGAACGAAGGCACCGTGGATAAGATGAAGATCGCCATCGAGCGCGGACTGCCTGTAGTCGTGTCGAATTACAGCCTGTCCGGCGCGACGACACCGATCACTCCCGCAGGCACGATTGCCGTCCTGCTCGCCGAATTACTCGCTGGTTTGGTAATTGGGCAGCTGTACAAGGAAGGCGCCCCGATGCTGCTCGGCATGCTGCCTGTTTATCTCGACATGAAGACTCTGCTGAACTTTTATGACCCGCAGAGTATATTGGTGAGTCTCGCGTGTGCAGAAATGATGGCTCATTACGGCATCCCGCATTGTGGTACATCAGGGAGCGGCACCGGCTGGGGTATGGACCTGCTCGCCGCGGAAACCTATTGGATGAACACGCTGATGATGACGCTGACCAAGGGAGGCATTGCCCCGTTCGTCGGTGACACGCTTGGATCGAAAGCTGTCTCACCGCTGACGTTTATCTACTGTCACGAGATCATTGATCAGGCTTTGCGCTTCGCCAATGGATTTCAATTGGATGACGCCAACGTGGGCTTGAGCGAAATCCATGCGGTGGGTCCCGGCAAAGGGTACGTCTCCGCGCCGACCACGCTCAAGAAATATAAGACAGGCTATTATGTCAGTTCCATCTTCCCGCGTTGGAGCATGGAGAAGTGGCTCGCTGCCGGTCAACCGCACGTGCAGACGCGCTTGAAGGAATATGGCGTTGAGTTTTTGAAGGATTTGCCGATCCCTGATGATCATGATGAGTTGATCCGGAAAGGGGAGGAGTTTATTGCGGACTGGGAGCATAAAGAGCGATGAGGAAAAAATTGGGTTTCTTGTTTTCGCCCGGCATTCTTGTATCGGGGTACACACTGGCGGTTTTTGTCTGGTTTGCCTTGTGGCTGACGGTCGGTGATGCAAACTGGGTTCTTGTTTTGGCGAATCGGGTGGCTTTTTTTATGTTTCTGCCGATTCCCCTGCTGTTGATGTTTTCATTTCTACTTCATCAGCGAAAACCAGCTGCGTTATTGATTATTCCAACCTCGATCTTCCTCTGGTTCTATTATCCATATCTCCTGCCCGGAATTCCAACGAATATGTCTGATTCATCCAGGATCCTCCGCGTCATGACATATAACGTTCTTTATAGCAACACGGATTCTGACGCCGTCGCGAATGTCATATTGACACATGAACCCGATCTAGTTGCTCTTCAGGAGGTAGTGCCGGCGATGATGGATGCCCTCGTGGAGCTACTGCAGGCCGAGTATCCGTATTATGTGGCTGGTACCCATCTCGATTTTGGGGAGACCGCAGTGTTTAGCCGGTATCCGATTGCCGATTCGGAAGTCCTAGATTTACAGGTGGACCGCCGTGCAGTGATCGTTCAGTTGACAATCCGCGGGCAGGAAGTGACATTCGTATCTGTGCACTTGCTTGCATATAATCTATGGTGGACAAAACTCAAGGACATCCCGGCAACAATCATGGAGCGGACAAGAATTCAGAATCATCAGACTCAAATCGTACTCGATCAGGTTAGCGATCAAGAAGGGATTGTCATCGTCGGTTGTGACTGCAATAGTTATGAAACTTCCAGTTCGTATCGAATTCTTGATCGGTTGTTGGATAATTCCTCGCGCAACACCGAAATGCTTGCGGCGCTGGACTTCCCTACCGATGCGAAGCGCGATTTGTATCCCTGGCACATCGATTATGTTTGGTATAAAGGTGATCTCCTGCCGGTTGGGACATATAAAATTACAGACAGCGGTGGGTCGGACCATTTGCCTGTCCTGTCGATTTTCGTGATCGATTCTGTGGAAAAATGACATAGCTCTCCCCTATGGCATCTGGATTACACGAGGCGTTGTGACGGGTTGTGCAGATGCAGCCATGGCGGCATTCGGGGTTATACTTTGACGACCCCTGCTAAAAACTCTCAAGGAGTCATTCATTGAATACCAGAATAAACCCCGCCAACTTTACCAAAACAGTCGGTGCATACTCGCAGGGACTGAAAGTGGATATCGGCGACAAAGCCATGGTGTTCGTTTCCGGTCAACTGGCGATGGATGCGGATGGCAATCCTGTCGCACCAGATGACATTTCCGCCCAGACGCGATTTATCTTCGAGAACATCAAGAAGATTTTAGGCGAGGCTGGTGCTGCCCTGGAAGACGTAGTAAAGGTGCAAATTTTCGTAACAGATATCTCGAAGTTTCCACAAGTCTCAGCGGTGCGGAACGAATATCTCGGCGATATCAGACCGGTCAGCACACTGCTTGAAATCAGCCGGACCGTCAAAGATGGCTGCGATATTGAGATCGAAGTCACGGCTATCGTGGACAAATAACAGAAAATTTCAGAGAACTCTGCGTATTCTGTGATGAAATACTACTCCGAGAAGGAAAACACACAATGACCGAATCTAAAACTGCCATCGTCACAGCCGCCGGTAACGGTATGGGCGCGGCGATTGCAAAGGAACTTTCAAACTCTGGTTATCAACTTGCACTGATGTCTCCCTCTGGCAGCGCTGAAGCACTGGCGAAGGAAATCGGATGTGTGGGCGTGACCGGCTCTGTCACCGAAACGGCTGACCTTGGAAAACTGGTCAACCTGACAATGAATCGTTACGGCAGAGTTGACGCGGTTGTCAATCACACAGGGCATCCGCCGAAGGGTCCATTGCTTGAGATTCCCGACGCCGATTGGCACAAAGGCCTGGATATGCTGCTGCTGAATGTCGTCCGCATGATGCGTCTTGTGACGCCGATCATGATCAAGCAGGGAGGTGGGGCAATTGTCAATATATCCACGTATCCGGTATTTGAACCGGATCCCACATTCCCTGTATCGGGTGTCATCCGCGCCGGGTTGGCGAATTTTGCCAAGATGTACAGCGATCAATATGCCGCGCATGGAATCCGCATGAACAACATACTGCCCGGCTTTATCGACAGCCTGGCTGAAACCGAGGAACGCCGCAAGCGCATCCCGATGGGACGCTATGGCACGGTGGACGAGATTGCCCAGACGGTACGCTTCCTTCTCTCATCCGAGGCTGGTTACATCACCGGGCAGAACATCCGCGTAGACGGCGGGATCACGCGGTCGGTATAATTTTAACCACAAAGGACATGAAGGCCACAAAGGATTAAAAATAATTCGCGATAATCCGTGAAATCCGTGCCTGACAGGTTTTCATCATGCCAAACAATACATACGATGTCATCATCGTCGGGGGCGGAGTAATGGGATGTGCAACCGCCTATTACCTGCTGAAGATCGATCCGAAATTAAAGGTCGCCATTCTCGAAAAAGACCCGACATATGAGAAGGCGTCCACGCCGCTGTCGGACGGCAACACGCGTATTCAGTTCAACATCAAAGAGAATATCCAGATATCGCAATACGGGCTCGAAGTCCTCGCACGCTTCCCCGAAGAAATGGAAGTGGACGGTATCAGACCGGATCCCGCTTTTCGTCAGCAGGGCAACCTGTTTGTGCTGGATGAGGCGAGTCGGGAGGAATCACACGAAGGTTATCTATTGCAGAAAAGTCTCGGCTGTGAAGTCCAGTGGCTGACTCCGGAGCAGGTTCAGCGCCATTTCCCGATCTACAACCTGAAAGATTGTGTCGCCGGCGCGTTTGGTCCGCACGATGGGACGATGTCGCCGATGGGCGTGCTGGATGGATATAGAAGGAAGGTTATTGCTCTTGGCGCGAAGTACGTCCATGCCGAGGTTGTTGAAGTTCTTCGAGAAGGGAACCAGGTAGCCGGGGCCAGATTGGCGACAGGTGATCGACTGAACGGAAAAATCGTGATGAATGCCTCTGGTCCGTGGGCGGCGCAGGTTGCCAGAACTGCCGGTGTGGAATTGCCTATTGCACCGACGAAGCGGCAGGTCACGATCGTGGAAACCAATGCGCATCCAGAAAATGTATTGCCAGTTTTGTTCCTGCCCTCTGGTTTATACGTCATTCACGAAGGGGAAGGGTTGTTCATGGTCGGTAAATCCTTCGCGGATGATTACATCGGGACGGACGATTTCACTTGGGAACGAAAAACGTTCGAGGAAAAGGTCTGGCCCGAACTGGTGGAGTTTATTCCGGAATTCGATCGTCTCAAAATCCTGCGCGGTTGGGCGGGACTGTACGAAGTCAATACGCTGGATGGGAACGCCATCCTCGGCGAGTGGCCGGGGTTGGATGGATTCTTCCTCGCCAATGGGTTTTCAGGTCACGGGTTTCAGCAGTGCCATGCCGTTGGCAGGCACACGTCTGAACTGATGCTTGGGAGAGAGCCTTCGCTTGATTTATCGGTATTCTCGACAAATCGTATTCTCGAAAATAAGCCTGTTTTCGAGAGCAGGCGGAAAATTATTTGATTCTTGATTGGCGTAGGGGCACAGCGGGACGGTTTTTCGTCAAAGTCCTAAACGAAAGTCCTAAAC
>DATKED010000291.1:0-15729 GCA_035512375.1 Anaerolineales bacterium | reverse complement strand
GGGAACTCGACCGGACCGCATTTGCATTTACTGGTCCGCAACCCCGCGAACCGATCCGTGGACCCGTATGGGTGGAGGGGAACAGGTTCAGATCCGTGGGTACACAATCAACGCGAATCATTATGGGTGACTTATCCATCGCTTCGCTATTCGGGCGCGCAGATTTATCCATCAGGTCCGGCGCTTGAATATCCACGGACTCCTTCAACCGGTATCCTTGTGGATGACGGCACACTTGGTTTCGATGAAACGCCGGATGAGTGCTGGAACGACATCGCACTCGGAAGCGCGCAGGGTGGAATTATGCGTTACGCAAGGGCGCGCACGACTGCGCCCACCTGCACCGCGCAATGGATGTTTCCGCGCGGGTCGAGCGTTGGGATGTATGCGGTCTATGTCCGCATCCCGGCGATCCGGGCAACGACCGAAGGCGCGATCTACACGGTTCGCCATGCGGGCGAATCCGATCAGGTGGTGGTCAATCAGGTAGTTTTCCCCAATATTTACTATGTCACAGATGGCTGGCTGTACATTGGCAAATACAACTTCACCGGCGCGGGGAATGAATACATTGAACTGACCAACCGGACTCAGGATGAAGCCGCGACGATTGCCAATCTATTTGTCGGTGTGGATGCGGTTCGATTCGTGTTCCAGGGGGCCATCACTCCGACTCCGTCCACGCCGGTGACTGTTACACCCACTTTGACTCCATCCATCACGCGGACACCTACGATCTCTTTGACGCCCTCACGAACGCCGACACCCACTATTCCGCATACCCCAACCATTACACCAACTCCAACATTGACCCGTACGCCAACACCGAGCCGGACCCCCACCATTACACATACACCCACTGCGACACTCACTTCCTCGCGCACACGCACGCCAACATTTACAGCCACACCTTCGCGCACGAGAACACCAACCCGCACACCCACCATCACTCGAACGCCGACCGCAACACGCACGCTCCGACCCACTGCCACGCGGTTATACAAACTGATCAATGTATATTTTGTGGACAAGTTTCGCTATGAAAACAACCTGCCGCCATTCGAAGTGAATGGTGTACGATGGGCACGCACCAGCATGCTGCCACAGACCGCGCTAAATGAATTCTTCAAAGGTCCCGGCGCGACAGAAAATTATAGCTACGGCTGGATTGGCGTCTATAATGGATTCGGCGGTTACCGCAAATTTGAGTTGCGCGATGAGGTCGCCCACGTTTATCTCAGAGGTGTTTGTACGTCTGAGGGCAGAGACTTCAACATTGCTGACCTGATCACTTTGAGTCTCAAGCAATTCGCTGCGATCCGGTACGTGAAGATTTACGATGAAAATGAGATGACGCAGAATCCAGGTGGGCTAAGTGACTCCGAGCCATTTTGCCTGTCCGAGTTCTTTACGCCATCTTCAACACCAACATATACATCAACGCCGACTGAGACACCCACGCGCACACCAACGCTTACCCGTACGCCAACGGTAACGCGTACCCTGATTCCTTCACGCACACCCACGCGGACACGCACGCCAACATTTACCATCACGCCGTCGCGGACTCGCACACTTACGCCGACCCGTACACCGACGCGTACGCCCACAATGACGAGGACCCCGACTGCCACGCGCACCAGAATCCCGACGGTCACGCCGCAGTACAGGTTGATCGATCTTTACCTGGTGAACAGGTTCCGCTACGAGAATAACCTGCCGCCCTTTGTTGTGAGCGGTGATCGCTGGGCGCGCTCCAACATGCTGCCTCAAACCGCTCTAAATGAATATTTCAAGGGACCCGGTTCCACGGAGCGATTCTCTTTTGGTTGGATCGCGCTCTATAACGGGTTCACGGGATACAGCCGCCTGGAGATCCGCCAGGGTGTCGCGCACGTCTTCCTCACGGGGACTTGCACGCCTGATGAGCGAGAGTTCAATATCGCCGACCTGATCACGTTAAATCTCAAGCAATTCCCGGAGATTCAATTTGTGAAGATCTATGATGAGAATGGAACGACTCAGGAGCCTGATGGCTTAAGCGATTCCATTCCAGCCTGCTTGCAGCCGTAAAAGAAAGGTGACAGTCAGTTTCAAACTGACTGTCACCTGATTTGTTACACCACCGCCGCTTCCACCGATTGGATTGGCGGCAGGAAGTCTGCCATCAATTGCCAGCTATCGCCCGAATCGCGGCTGTAAAATAATTGCCCTGTATGTGTGCCAACGTAGATGCCCGCATCTTCGAACGCATCGGTCGCCATCGCCTCGCGCAGGACGACGAGATGCGCTTTCTCGGGCAAGCCTTTTGTCAGGCGCTCCCAGCTCTCGCCCTTGTCGCGGCTGCGCCAGACGGAGAACTTGCCGTCCACGCTCATGCGGAACTCGTCGCTTTCCTCGAGCGCCACATAGACGGTGTGCGGATCCGTGGGGTGGACCGCAACCGGAAAGCCAAAGCGCGAAGGCAGCTTGCCATCGCCAATGTCGATCCAGTCTTCGCCGGCATTATCGCTGCGGTACACACCGCAGTGGTTTTGTTGATAAAGCAGATTCGGATTGGACGGGTGCATTGCCATCTTGTGCACGCACTGTCCGAACTCGGGGAACTTGTTGGGCATAAAATCGGCGCGCACATTTTTGTTATAGGGACTCCACGTCTGGCCGCCATCATCGGTCCGGTAACAGCCGGCCGCCGAGACGGCGATGTACATTCGCTGCGGGTTGGTTGGGTCTAGCAGGATCGTGTGCAGCGCCAGCCCCCCGGCTCCGGGGTTCCACTGTCCGCGCTGGGGGTGATCGTATAGACTTTCATTGAGCTCCCAGGTCTCGCCGCGGTCTTTGGAAACGAACAGGGACGCCGGCTGCGCGCCAGCATATAGGACGTTCGGTTCGTTCTCGCGCCCTGGCTTAATATTCCAAACCTTGATCATTTTCTCGGGGTTATCTTTTATGCTTTCGCCGCCTTCCAAGCGGAACGCTTCCTCCACGGTGCTGGAGGGTCTGCCGGATTTTGAGGTGCGGGAGAGGAGCGGCACTTGTCTTGCTTGCGTCCAGGTCTGGCCGAGATCATCCGAATAATGAGTCGTGGGACCGTAAACGAAGTGGCTGGTCGCCGCGTGCAGGCGCTGGTCGCGCGGGTCCATCTGGATGTGCATCACGTTCCAGCTTTTGAATTGAATATCACTGACATCCCACTTTTTGCGCTTCTTATTGCTCTCGAAAATAAAACCGCCCTTTTGTGTTCCAACGAAGACCAGCACTTTTTTACTCATAAGTCTCTCCTCTCGTCCATAGGACTGCTGCGCTTGTCTGAAACAGAATAAATGTTCTAAAACAATTGTATCATAAGTGATAAGGATACTTCATTAAAAAATTCGAACGAATACCGGAAGGACTATTGCAATAACTCGACCCACCGATTACGATTCTCACTGAAAAGGAGGAAAGAATGAGAAATCAAATGTGGATCGCCGCCATCACACTGATCATCGCACTGTCGTCCTGCAACCTGCCAGCCTCCCAGACGATAGAGATGCCCGAATCCTCACCTGCGCCGCTGCTTGATACGCCGACATCAAGCATTTCTACCCCCACGCCAGTTCCCATCGAAACCCTGTTGAGCGCTGCATTTCCAACCATCACATCTACTTCCACGCCGAGTGTTTTCCTTGCATCACCCAAGGACCAGCCAGTCAACTGTCGTTTTGGTCCTGCCACTTCGTATGCCATTACTGGTGCGTTGGTTTTGGGCAGGCAGGCCGAGGTCATTGGCAGGAATGAAGACTTATCGTGGTGGTACGTCCGCAATCCCAGCGACCCTTCCACATCCTGCTGGCTCTCCGCGGAATTTGTCCAAACGGTGGGTGATGTGCAGTCGCTGCCGCTGGTAAATTCGCCTGTGATCATGGTGACCGGTGTAAGCGTCAGTATTGAGCCGCCGGTCTTGAATGTGGCGTGTGACGCGTTGCCGCAAACCGTCATCATCACCGCACGGATCACCGCCAGCGGACCGTCCACCGTTGTCTGGCATTGGGAGTCGAGCGCCGGGGTCGTGTCGCCGGACAAACAGGTTTTGTTCGTAGCAGGTGATACCAAAACGGTGCAGGATTACCATCAGGTGAATTTTGTCAATGATTATATTGTCCAGGTGCAGACCACTCTGCCCAATATTATGACAGGTCAGGCAAGCTTCAAGGTCGTCTGTACGCCGTGAGACGCATCAAGCTTTTCTCTGAAAATCGTCCATCTGCTGCATAGATGGACGATTTTCTTTTACAAGGACTTTGTTAGTTGAATGCAAATTGACTTGAACTATAATCTTTCGAGAGGTTGTATGGAACAGCGCATAGTCGTTTTCCTTGTCACAAGTTTGATTCTTACCTCTGGCATCTTTTCCACCAATGCGGATGAGGATAAGCTGGCGGAGAGCAAGGCACGCTCACCCAGGTGTTTACTTCCATGACTGAAAAAATCCCCCAAACTCTCGCTGACCTGCAGGATGGACTGCGCGAACGCAAGCAGGCTGAAGATAATCTGTTTCAGTTTCGAAAAGTGATGGATGAATCCAGTGATGCGTTTTTCCTGATCGATTTGGAAACCAGTCGTTATATTGATTTTAATAAGAGCGCCTACGAAATCCTTGGTTACAGCCGCGATGAACTGGCTCAATTAAGTGTCATGGATATTGCAGAAAATATCAAGAGCCCTGAGGTATGGCGCGAACAGGTTGAGCTTGTACGTGCAAAAGACGGTTTGCTCTTCGAGAGTAATTATCATCGAAAGGATCGGACAGTTTTCTCTGTTGAAGTTAGTGCCCGATTGCTGGATTATGGAGGGAGGGACATCATGGTGGCGTTCGTTCGAGATATTAGTCAGCGCAAATGGATCGAAAAGGAACGCGAAGACCTCATTAACGAATTGGAGACCAAAAACGCAGAGTCAGAAACTCTGCGCAGAAGCCTGGCAAGCATTGTCGGCACCCTGAAATTTACCGAGATCATAGATCGTATTCTTGAAGAGATCAGGCATGTTATTCCCTACGACACAGCCTCAGTTTGGCGAGTGGAAGGTACTCAACAGTACATCATAACGGGCGTGGATCTGCCTCCGGAAATCGAGATCCCGGGCACAACGTTTGCCGTCGATGAAAATAATTCGGCGTATCCACTGATCATGGGTACACTGCCATATATTTTGAACAACAATGTACAGGCAGAATTAACGGATTTCCAGGAATCCCTTCATAATTACGTTCACTCATGGCTTGCCATCCCACTCAAAACACGTGGGAGGGTCATTGGTTTGATTGCCCTTGATGGTAAGAGCAGGGATCAGTTCACCGGACATCACGCAGAATTGGCAGTGATGTTTGCCAATCAGCTTGCGATTGCGTTGGACAATGCCCGCTTATTCTCAGAATTTCAAAATGAGCTGGAAGAACGCCGGAAATTGATTGCCGAACTGGAAACAAAGAACGCTGAATCTGAAACCTTGCGCGAAAGTGCTGCCATTGTTGCCGAAACGCTTGAAAAATCCGAAGCGATTGATCGAATTCTTGATCAACTGGAACGGGTTGTACCTTTTGATAGCGCCTCCGTCCAGTTGATCAGTGGAAGCATGCTGGAAATAGTAAGTGCGCGAGGCTTTGAATTGAGCGCAAGCAAGTCGGAGAATTGCTTTGAGCTAGATCAGAATGAACCCGCTTATCCTGTGATACAAGGGAGCCTTCCCTATGTGCTCTATGAAGATATTCAAATCTCCGTTTCAGCTTTTACTGAAATCCCACACAATCGAATCCATGCTTGGATGGCTGTCCCTCTAAAAGTCAAAGGGCAGATGATCGGTATTATTGCACTGGATGGGTATCGGGTCGGCAAATTTTCTGAACGACACGCGCAACTGGCTGTAACATACGCCAACCAGGTGGCGATTGCGCTCGAGAATGCCCGCCTGTTTTCAGATCTGCAGGCTGAGCTTTCGGCTCGCCAGGGGCTGATCTCCGAACTGGAGAACAAGAACGCTGAGCTTGAGCGCTTCACATATACAGTCTCTCACGACCTTAAATCGCCTTTGTTCACCATTCGGGGTTTTCTGGGCTATCTCGGGCAGGACGCGCTGTCCGGCAACTACACACGGCTTAAGAGTGATATTCAACGGATCACCGATGCGACGGACAAAATGCAGAGACTTTTGAATGAGTTGCTTGAGCTTTCGCGGGTGGGGCGGCTCAAGAACGAGTCCACTTATTTTCCGTTTACAGAACTGGCGCGCGAAGCCACGGAATTAGTGCAGGGACAGATCATGGCGCGCAGCATTACAGTTCAAATCGATCCGAACCTTCCGCAGGTTTATGGCGATCGCCCGCGCTTAACCGAGATGCTGCAAAACCTGTTCGATAACGCCGCCAAGTTCATGGGTGATCAAAAACAACCACGCATTGCGGTTGGGCAGGCCGGTGAGGACTCGGAGAGTGGCAACCCGATCTTTTATGTTCAGGATAATGGCATAGGCATTGCATCTGAGCATCATGAGCGCGTGTTTGGTCTGTTCAATAAATTAGACCCAAAGACCGATGGTACGGGAATTGGGCTTGCCCTCGTAAAGCGAATCATTGAAGTTCACGGGGGCAGGATTTGGGTCGAGAGCGAAAGCCGCAAGGGGTCCACGTTCTTCTTTACGCTTCCCACACAGCCCCGACTTGATTCCGTACTATAATACGCTATCTCATCCAGGAGCAGCATCCATGAAGCGAGCGGTCAGCATAAGCATTGGTTCGTCCAAACGTAACAAAGCCGTGGAAGTGACACTGCTCGGCGAAAACGTCAGAATCGAACGCATCGGCACAGATGGTGATATGGAAGCCGCCGCATTGAAATACAAGGAACTGGACGGCCAGGTGGATGCCTTCGGCGTGGGTGGCGCGGACCTCGGCGTGCTGGTGGATGGGAAATGGTTTCCGCTATATTCTGTACAACCCATGGTACGATTCGTGAAGAAAACGCCTCTGGTGGATGGCGGCGGGTTGAAGAATACCCTCGAAAACAAGGCTCCTGCATTCCTGGACGCGAAAATTGGTGATTACATTAAGGGGCGCGGACGCAAAGTCCTCGTGGCTCTGGGTATGGACCGCTGGGGGCTCTCGAAAAGTTTTGTCGAAGCCGGTTACGAAACCATTTTCGGTGATTTTATGTTTGGTTTGGACCTCCCGATTGCCATTCGCAAGCTCAGTCAATTGAAAACGCTCGGCAACCTGCTTATGCCCATCATGGGTCGCGTACCCTTTGCGTGGATTTACCCCACCGGTGAAAAACAGGAAAAGCGCACACCCAAATGGGGGAAATATTACGCATGGGCAACCGTCATTGCGGGTGATTGCCATTACATTAAACGCTTTATGCCCGATGACCTTACGGGCAAGGTGATTGTCACGAACACGACCACACCTGAAGATGTGGAAGCCTTCCGCAAGGCTGGAGTAAAATATCTCGTCACAACAACCCCTGTGCTTGATGGACGTTCATTTGGAACGAATATGATGGAAGCCGCGCTGGTGGCTGTCTCTGGTAAGGGGCGCCCATTGACCTGGCCAGAGTTGACCGAAATGCTCGATAAACTTGGGTTCGAGCCGCAGCTGCAGGAACTCAACTGATTTACGATATACCATTGACGATCGTTCCAAAATCCGCAATCGAAAACCCAAAATCGTAAGTCGCAAGGAGAATCTATGGACGCAATCGTAACCGCAGGTGGAATCCCACGACCCGAAGACCCACTTTACAGATACTCACATGGTGATTCCAAGGCGCTGATTGATGTTGCAGGCAAGCCCATGGTCCAATGGGTATTGGATGCCCTCGGCAATGCAAAACAAGTGGATAATGTGATCATTATTGGTCTCTCGCCCAAGAGTGGGGTGACATGCAAAAAACCGGTTTACTATGTTTCCAACCAGGGGCGTATGCTGGCGAACATCGTTGCCGGTGTAAGTAAAGCGCTTGAAATCAACAAGCGCAGCAAGTATGTGCTGGTCGTGTCCTCGGATATTCCAACGGTCAAGCCTGAAATGGTGGACTGGCTTATTGATACCTGCATGGAAACCAAGGATGACCTATACTATGGCGTTTGTCCGCGTGACGCGATGGAAGCTCGCTTCCCTGATTCAAAGCGTACCTATACCCATCTCAAGGATATGGATGTGTGCGGCGCGGACATGAATGTTACGCATGTACGCATGGCGACAGAACATCTGGACATGTGGGAATCCCTGATCGGCTCACGCAAGAGTCCGCTCAGGCAGGCAGGCATGATCGGTTTTGGCACGCTTTTTGCGCTCTTCACAAGACGGTTGACCCTGGAAGATGCCGTCCAGCGAGTTTGTGACCGTATTGGCATTAAGGGACGAGCGATTATCTGGTCGCACGCCGAACCCTGCATGGATGTGGATAAGCCCAGCCAGCTCGAATTGATGCGTGCCGACCTCGCGGAACAACAGAGCCGGGCCCAGGTCAAACCGAAGAGAGCCGCGAAGAAAACCTCCCCAAAGACAGCCAAGCCAAAGCCTGCTGCCAAGGCAGTGAGAGTCAAAAAGAGCACCAATGGTTCGAAAAAGACTTCAGCACTGAAAGCATCAAAAAACAAGCTCAAAGCAGAGAAATAAATTTGAATTCCATCCTCGAACTCGATGCTCGTCTCTCCAATCAAATGCGCGTGGCTGAAAAGCCAGGCGCATTGCGCGCTATTGCCGTCTTTTTTGCACATTCGGGTGACTCATGGTTTTGGGCAATTGGCTTGTTCGCGCTCTGGATCAGCGGCGACGCCTTTTGGAAGGAATGGGCTGTTGTCCAGTTTGGCAGTATCAGCCTGCTGGCGGTGCTGGTGCTGGCGATCAAGTTCAGAGTGAGGAGGAGGCGTCCGGAGGGGGAATGGGGAAGGATCTATCGCCACACCGACCCACATTCGTTCCCATCCGGTCATGCGGCGCGAGCCTTTCTGATCGCAACCATCGCCACCGGGCTGGGTCCATCCTGGCTTGCAATCGCCTTATGGATCTGGTCCCCGCTGGTTTCGCTGGCGCGTGTTGCAATGGGTGTCCATTATCTTTCGGACATCATCGCAGGCGCGTTGTTTGGCATCCTCATCGCATTGATCGGTTTGCAGGTATACCCGCCATTATTCGATTGGATGTTTCGATGGCTCGGTCTTGCATTGTGGTAAAAGGATCGCGCTAAATAAAATCCCCGTCAGGTCCATACTCGCGGGGATTTTATTCTGTCAATTCACTTCCTGCTTTGATGTTTCACTGTTTCCAGATGCTCTTCGATGTGGGCAAGATCCTTTTCCACCCAGGTCTGCAATGTAAGATCACTTCCCAGTATGGGATGACGCGACACGCGTGACCATGCCTGCAGGGGCAAAGCCCGCAATAACTCTGTCAGAACTTTGACATTCTCAACAAAACCATTCAACAACTCACTGAGTGATTCGCTGGAGTTGTAGTTCGCCCCCATGTAAGCATCGCCATCAAAGCTTGGGAATTCAGGGTTATCTTCCGTTGCCGTTCGGCGGGCGCGCAAGCCATAAACAAGTTCGTCCACATCGCGCGTATGGACAGCGATCTGGTGTACATTCCAGCCATCCGCATCCAGCGGTGCGTAGGGATCTTTGACCGCGAGACACTCTTCACGAAATGCATGCGCCGCGTCTTCGAGGCGCTCTATGAGATTCATGCGATATTCTGTCAGTTCCTTCATCGCTCCTCCGTTTGCCGATCAAGCAGAGCAAAAACCGTTTCCACTATTTTCTCTGAGACGTTTTCCACCGCATAAACATGGATTCCGTAAGGACTTAATTCGCGTGCAGCCTCACGTGTAAATCCATCCAATCCTTTCATGCTTGCGACGAATACCGCCTCGCTTCCGCCGCGAATGGATCCCGTTACAAGATTGATGATCACACCTGAGCCTTGCACGCGCATCACGCGTCCCGCAGATTGGGTCATGAGGAATGCGCCGGTCAGATTGACATCCAGCACACGGTGCCAGTCCCACTCATCCATGTCGAGCAAGGGGGTGTTTGGCTCCACTGCCGCATGATTGATCAGAATATCAATTTGACCGAAATCGTCCTCCACTTGATTCACAATATTTTGTGCGGCAACCTTTTTGGCAATATCATCAATGTAGGCTTTTGCTTGTCCTCCCTTTGCAAGGATCTGCTCAACAACTTCCTCAACATTGACCGGTGAAATATCATTGGCAGCGACGATGGCTCCCTGTTCAGCGAAGGCCTGTGCCAGGAGCCGCCCGCTTCCCTTGCCAGCGCCGGTGATCAAAACAACTTTCTTCTTGCGCTTATCCATCGTGTGTTTCACAGAGCGGAACCTGATCGCGATTTTCGTAGCCGTTCAAAGGTAATCCCAAATAGGGCGAAGGGTCAAGCGTGTTGTTTATTTCCAGTTCATTTTTGAAACGCCCGTTCCCATCATCTTCGACAATGGAAAAGTGTAAATGCACTCCGACAGGATTGTTCGGATCGCCAGAATAATCTCCCTGATAGCCGAGGAAGATGCCCGCCTCGATCAGTTTCTCGGACGTGCCTGCAGGGAATTCTGAGGAGATAAAGGAATTGCCGAACTGGTCTGCCATGTGCGTGTAAAAAAGCCAGATCTGCTGCCCGGGGTGAAGAGGATCATCTGGCACACGCACGATGATTGCAGATTTCCACTCGGGCAGACGGGTGAGATAGCCCGGGTAGGCGGCGATGACCGGCGTAATGCCTGCCTCGGTCCCGGCGAAGACATCGATCCCCTGATGTGTGTTACGCAAACCGAACGAGTCGCCCCACAGGAAGCCGGCGAATCCATCGGTGGGAAACAGAAACGGGACCTGTCCGCATTGGGAACCGGCAGACAGTTTCCACTCCGGCAGTGAATCAGGATTCCGAATCCATTGCCGAAATTTTATAATGCGCGGGGCGTTTGGTCGATACAGAGAATAAGCAGTTGCCGCCGCGGTGACAACCGCAGTAGCGATGATCAGGAAAAGCATAATTGTGCGTCTGGACATAGGGCAGGATTATAACTCCTGAAGCCATTTCGAAAAACTATCGCTTCTTGCAGAAGTGATCAAAGCGTAGTGCATTTACTTATCGAAAGACTCAGATGATGTGTTCTGCTTCTCATTGATAATGAGATATTTCCCACCTTCTTTTATTACAAAAGGTTACAGTCTCTTGTATTTTACCTACAATTAATATAATATTAAGTTTGGAATCGAAAAGGCAAACCCATCGTGACGTCGGAGACGGGGGGCGCAAAGTCATGGATCTGCCAACCTGATGCGTACAGGTTGACAGACCGACAGACCGCCGAAATTTTTTGTTTTGGCGGTTGCTTTTATAAAGGAGGTGTTAATTCGAAAGATTGAAAAAAATTATCCATCGGTACTGAGTAGACCATATTCAAGACTATTATGAGGAGACATAGTTCATGAAAGCAAAGTGGTTTAGTACGTTTTTGGTTTTTATGTTGTTATTTGCAGCAATGGTTCCGGTTGCCGGTGCTGCACCGGGGGATTTTGATGGACTGGATCCAACTTTTACAGCCAACACCGATAACCCCGGTCATGCCCTTGCCGACAAGCAGGCAGAATTAAGGGAAAAAGCACTTGAAGCCAAGCTCAATGGCAAGGCACCTGGTAAGACTCATGAAGTTGCTCGTGGTCAGTATGTTGAGCTGACACGCGAAGGGGAAGATTCCATCTGGACAGTACTCGGAGAATTCGGTGATCTGGAATCACCCTTTGGAATTCTACAGGGCGGACTTACCGGCCCCCAGCATAATCAAATCCCGCAACCGGATCGCGCTGTTGACAACAGCACCATCTGGGCGCCAGATTTTAGTGAAGCTTATTTTGAAGAATTGCTATTCTCGGAAGCGCCCGGTGCGATTTCGATGCGTAACTATTACATAGAGCAGTCGTCAAATCGCTATGCGGTCAATGGCGATGTGACCGATTGGGGACAGGTCCCATATCGGGCAGCCCACTACGGCCGCGATTGGTGCGGCTCAATTGTATGCGGGCAGACAACCTGGTGGTTTGTGCAGGATTCACTCAATGCCTGGTATGCCAATGAACTTGCTGCCGGGACATCATCAGCCGACATAGATGCATATCTCAGCCAATTCGATGTCTGGGACCGTTATGATCATGATGGAGACGGTAATTTCGATGAGCCCGATGGCTACATTGATCACTTCCAATCTGTGCATGCTGGCGAAGGGCAGGAGACTGGCGGGGGCGCCTATGGAGCTGATTCTATCTGGAGCCATCGCTGGTACGTTCAACTCACACCGATCGGAGGGGGTGGACCGACACTCGATGATGGCACAGTAGTGCCTTTTGGCGGCGTGCAGGTTGGTGGTTCCAAATACTGGATTGGCGACTACACCATCGAGCCCGAGAATGGTGGCGTAGGTGTTTTCGCACACGAGTTTGCCCACGATTTGGGCCTGCCCGATTTGTATGATACATCTGGAAATACTTGTGGCTCGACATGTGAAAACTCTACAGGTTTTTGGACCTTGATGTCATCCGGTTCCTATGGCAATTCAGGTGTTGCCGAGGATGGAATTGGTACGAAACCCACGCACATGGGCGCCTGGGAAAAGTTCCAGCTTGGATGGCTGAACTACGAAGTGGCATTTGCCGGAAGCAAATCTGAGCACAAACTGGGTCCGGCTGCAACCAATACCAGGCAAGCCCAGGGCCTCTTCGTGGTGCTGCCTTTGAAGGAAGTGCTTGAGAATATCGCTGATCCCTATGCAGGTGATTTCTTCTATTACAGCGGCTCAGGTAACAACCTCGATAACTTCATGTATAAATCCTTCAATCTGGCTGCAGGTTCCAGCCTGACTGCCCAGGTGAACTTCGATATCGAACTTGACTGGGACTATGCTTATCTCGTTGCTTCCACCGATGGTGGCGCGACCTGGGCGAGCGTGGAAACCAGTGTGTCTACCCCTACGGATCCGAACGGACAGAACTTCGGTTTTGGCATCACCGGTAATTCTGGTGGTTGGGTCACGCTGACAGCCAACTTGTCAGCCTATACGGGTGATGTACTCCTTGGTTTCCGTTACTGGACCGACGGCTTCGTTGTCAATCCGGGCTTCATGGTGGATGAGCTCTCGATCACGGGTTACCCCACCGATGGAGCTGAGAGCGACACTGGCTGGACGTTCGATGGCTTCCGGGTAACAACCGGCAGTGAAGTGGGTTTCTATCCCCATTACTATCTGGCTGAATTCAGGCAGTACCGCGGCTACGATGACAGTCTGCGCACCGGCCCATACAACTTCGGCTTCCTGGACAACCCTGATCTGGGGAATTGGGTCGAGCATTTCTCATACCAGGATGGCTTGCTGATCAATTATTGGGATACTTCCCAGACTGACAACAGCACCAGCGCACATCCCGGTGAAGGCCTGCTGCTTCCGATAGATGCACATCCTGCAACAATGTACCGTGCCGATGGCGGTATATGGCGCAGCCGGATCCAGTCCTACGACTCCACTTTCACCCTGGCGCCAACGGATGCAATTACTTTACACTGGCTCAGCCAGCCTTCGTTCCACGCCAGTCAGCCGGGCGTTTCAGTGTTCAACGATCTGAATCAATACTGGAACCCCGAAACTCCAACTGCGGGTGTCATCAATCCACATACCAGTACCACCATTCGCATCAAGAGCATCAGTGCTCATGGTTCGTTCATGCAGGTGGCTGTCAACAAATAGTTTGATCGTTTCCTGAACAGTACAAAAATCCCCCGCTGGGCTAGTCGCCAGCGGGGGATTCGTTTTCAATAAAGCTTACTACCTGATCGGTACACCTGGTGTGGGACCAGAGTTTAGGTTCGGGACGTGAGGGTTCAGCTCCGGGCAGAGGATCACTGTTGCGTTGAGATCTGTGTTGTAGATATATTCGGTCCCATCCACTTCCAGCCCGATTTGAAATCCAGGTACACGCCCTGGCTGGTAGAATACGCCCGGACGTGGACAACCTAATGCAGCGTTGAGCCAAAGTTTTTCAGCAGTCTTAACTAAAGTAATTCTGTCAGGTTCAATTCCCAGGCGGCTGGCAAGATCCTTTTTCGACAAAGCAACAAACTTTTCCACGGACGGGGCGGATGGCATTTTAGTAGGCTCCAGGGTGCTGTCTAATTGTAACGGATACTCGGGCACGGGTTCCGTTGGGGCAGCCTGCGGGTCCGAGGGTGGCAGTTCAGGGGATTGTCCCGTCGCTGCCAGTGGAGCGCTGCAACTCCCCAAAGCCAG
Organism: Anaerolineales bacterium; assembly: GCA_035512375.1. Taxonomy (GTDB): domain Bacteria; phylum Chloroflexota; class Anaerolineae; order Anaerolineales; family Villigracilaceae; genus Defluviilinea. The sequence goes on along the minus strand of DATKED010000291.1, from coordinate 1,397 downwards.
TGAAAGCAGGAATATTAGCGAAATCCAACGAGTTCTCATAGTACAACGTCCTTCCAGATACCAAATAAGTCTAAGCTACGGCACATATTCCAGACGAATCACCCGTTCTAAAGTTTCCAGGATTATTTAAGAGAATTTTTATCGTATAACTTGATTTCTGGTATTTGGCTTGTAGAAGTGTCCTTTATAGTCTATTTAAAGCTCTGATAATACTTGAATTTATTTAGCCTCCTTTAATACTTATAGTCTTTTAAGTTTATATAATAGGATCGCGAGCTCGAACAGGCAAAACCATCGTGATGTGGGGACGCAAAGTCATGGAACTGCCAAATTGATGCGTACAGGTTGGCAGACCGCTGAAGCTTTTATTCGGCGATCTTCGAAGGAGGTGTTGCTTCCCAATAGTAGAAAATCACAAACAAATATGAATATCCACATAGGCATTAACCAAGCTATAGAGGAGATAGTTTATGAAAACAAAGTGGTTCAGTACGCTATTGACTGTTATGTTGTTACTCGTTTTGGTCGTGCCAACGGCCGCTGGGGCGCAGACATCTGCGACTCCGGATAAGATCGTGGTTAGTAAGTTTGGCACTACATCTATTAGTTCAGCCAGCGGTTCCCCGGGGGATAACACGCTGGGAGCCATCCCCACCGAAATTCAAAAACCGAAGAAGCTTGGCTCCAATCCGCTGCGGAGTGCCCCGGCTGTTGACGATGCGGTACCGCTCGGTGCAGGATCTGGCTCCGCGACTTCATCAGGCAGGAGGGCAAAGTCAAACCCTGAGGTTATTCTCAGCTTCGAAGGTCTCAATCACCGGGACAGCCGTCTGGCAGATAATGGGAATCAATTCTCGGGCGAGCCGGCCGACCAGGGCATCTGTGTTGGCAACGGTTACCTCATGGAGACGGTCAATTCCGCCCTGCGGGTATACGATGCCAATAGTGGTACCCCGCTGACGCCCGTCCTGTCTCTCAATGAGTTCTATGGTTTTCCACCGGCTATCGACCGGAGTGGTCCATCACTTGTGTTTGGCCCATTTACATTTGATATATACTGTCACTACGATCCGGACTCGAACCGCTGGTTCCACCTGGCGGTCGACCTTGACCAGGATCCCGCTACCGGCGCGTTCAATGGCAAAAACTATATAGACCTTGCGGTCAGCACCAGCGGCGATCCGACCGGCAGCTGGAATGTATACCGTATCCCGGGCATGAATGATGGCACCGAAGGCACCCCCGATCATAACTGCGCGGGTGGTCCGTGTTTTGCTGATTTCCCACACCTCGGCGTGGACAAGAACGGTGTCTATATCACTACCAACGAGTTCCCGCTGTTTGCAGCTGGTTTTACCGGCGCGCAGGTGTATGCGATCTCCAAGAATGCTCTGGTG
>DATKED010000290.1:0-3456 GCA_035512375.1 Anaerolineales bacterium | reverse complement strand
GGACCTGACGATTCAGGTTCCTACCTGCGCGGCAATATTGGATTGGGCAACCGTCGCCTGAGCAGCATTGACCTGCACAGCGGAAAACAGCCCATCAGCAATGAGGATGGCACGATCTGGATTGTCTACAACGGCGAGATGTACAATTTCCCTCAGCTGCGCCGCGAGCTCGAATCCAGGGGCCACACCTTTCGCACGAACTCGGATACCGAAGCCATCGTCCACCTCTACGAAGATTTCGGCGAGCGTTGCGTGGAACACATCGGCGGCATGTTCGCCTTTGCGCTCTGGGACGAGAATCGGCAAAAACTTCTCCTCGCCCGCGATCGCATCGGGCAAAAACCGCTCTTCTACTCGCAGGACGGTCCGGACTTTCTCTTCGGATCGGAGATTAAATCCATTCTTGCGCTTCGCAGTCGGGACCCTGAGCTTGATCCGCTTGCGATGCACGACTACCTGTCCCTGCGCTTTATCTCCCCGCCTCGCACCATCTTCAAGGATATCCAAAAACTTCCGCCCGCCCACACCCTGACCTTCCAGCTCGGACAAATCACGCTGCGCCGCTACTGGCAATTGTCCTTCCGTGAAAAACTAACCATCTCTGAATCCGAAATCCTGGATGCTCTGCATGAACAGCTCAAACGCACGGTGGATTCACACATGCTCAGCGATGTGCCCGTGGGTGCATTTCTCAGCGGTGGGTTGGACTCCAGCCTGATTGTTGCGGTTCTCGCGCGTGATCTGGGGCTGAAACCCCAGACATTCTCCATCGGCGTGGAAGAAAACGACTTCGACGAGACTCCTTACGCCCGCATGGTTGCGGAATACTATCACACTGATCATATCGAGGAACGCGTCTCCGCGAACTTGATCCAGTCCCTGCCGAAGATGATCTGGCACCTGGACGAACCCTCCGACCCGATCGCGGCGTGCATGTATCAGGCGGCGCGGCTGGCATCAAAACACGTCAAGGTCGTTTTGGGCGGCGACGGCGGCGATGAACTCTTTGCAGGCTTCGACCGTTACGTAGGCAACCGCTACATTGACATGTACAGTCTCGTGCCGCACTCCCTGCGTAAGGGATTGATGGGACCCATGTTGGACCGGCTACCGGATAGTTTTACTTACAAGAGTATGACCCAGAAACTTCGCTGGGTGCATCACCTCTCCATGCAATCCACCGCTGCGGAACAATATGCTGAAGCGACTTGTTTCTTCCGCTTCACGCACGAGGAGAAGCATGCATTGTATGGTGAAACTCTGTGGAAGGACTTGGGGAACAGAAATTCAACCCTCTCGATAACCGAACCGTTCAACCACGCCGAAGCCGAAGACCTGCTCGACCGCATGTTGTATACCGATTTCGTCACGCGCCTGCCCGAACACTCCCTGATGCTCACCGACCGGATGACCATGGCACACGGCTTGGAAGCGCGTTCCCCATTCCTTGACCATGAGCTGGTCGAATTCCTCGCGAAGGTTCCGGCGAACATCAAGGTTCAGAACCACCAACCCAAATACCTGATGCGCAAACTCGCCACGGACTATCTCCCCGCCCCTATCCTCCAGCGTGAAAAACAGGGATTCATGCTCCCGATCGCCTACTGGTTCCGCACCGATCTCTATCCTCTCATCAGCCAAACTTTGGAAAATTCCCATTTTGTAAAAGAAGGTTGGTTCAAAAAGGAAACCATCCAGAATCTTTTAACCGAACATCGTAGTAACCGTCACGACCATCATGTGCGGCTGTGGATGTTACTGAATTTGGAACTCTGGCATCAACTATACATCGAAGGGATCGAGCAGGGCGCTCTTACGGAGCAATTACAGGAATTATGCCTTCCCCAATAGCGCATCTCGGCGTTGGCTACGCCATTTATCGTCATTATAAAAACAGGTTACCAGAGGATCGGCGCAGTCTCTGGAAACTCCCTTTCCAATTAGTTCTGGTTGCAGGCCTTTCCATGCTGCCTGATCTGGATGTCATCCCGGCTGTCATTTTCAGGGACATGAAGGCGTACCACAACAATATTTCGAACAGCTTGCTCGTCAGCATTCCTGTCGCTTTGCTGGTTGCGGGCATCTTCCAGAGGGTCTATCGTTCCAATTTCTGGCTGTGGTTCGTGATCTGTCTCATCTCATATGACCTGCATGTCATCATGGATGCTTTGACAGCGGATAGAGGCGTAATGATGTTCTGGCCTCTCACCGAGGCGCGTTATGCTTCACCTGTAAAGCTCTTCTATGGATTGCAATGGGGACTTGGCTGGATCAGTCCCTGGCACTTGTGGACCATCTTCACCGAATCCATATTTGTGGGGATCGTGCTCGTTGTAATGAATTATGTTGAAAAACGAAGAAAGAGGAATAGCTAAAACAACTTTTCCGTCATTTGAGGAGGGCATAACCCGACGAATCAATCCCAAACACAATCGAGGAGATTGCTTCGCCCTCCTTCGACTGCTCCGCCAACGAACGGCGGTTCCGCACAGGATGGCTCACAATGACGGCCTTTCAATTTCGGGAGAAACACATATGATTGTTCTAGGCATCATCGACAGCAAGCCCTCTTCCGCCGCGATTCTGAAGGATGGACAGATCCTTTCCGCCATCGCGGAGGAACGTCTCTGCCGCATGAAAATGGCTAGTGGAATGCCGCGTCAAGCCATCAAACAGGTAATGGCAGATGCGGGTGTCACTGCAAAGGATATCGATATGGTGGCGGTGGCGCAACGCGTGAGTGTCTTCGAGCCTGAACCGATTCCCTGGAACGGCTGGTTCGACAAGAATCACGCGGGCAAGCCGCGTCCCTTCGAAAAGATCAGCGGCGTGCTGGCTCCTGTGGTGGGATACATCCCTTTTGCCCAAAAGGCCCACCACCAACTCAAAGACCTGCTCTCGCGCAAACGACTCTCACAGATCCCCGAGTATCTGGAAAAGGAATATGCCATCACCGCGCCGGTCAAATATTATGACCATCATTACTGTCACGCCACGAGTGCATATTACACCAGCAATTATGACAAGGCATTGGTCGTCACACTGGATGGCGGCGGGGATGGATTATCAGGCAGTGTGTACCAGGGTGAAAACGGACAGTTGACGCGTCTCTCCACCGTGGACAGTTTCAACTCGCTGGGAAATTTCTATTCCTACATCACCCACTTGTGCGGGTTCAAAGCCGAAAGCCACGAAGGAAAGATCACAGGTCTTGCCGCGTTGGGCAAGCCTACCTATATCGACATCCTGCGCGAGTTCGTCAGTTATACCGAACCGGGCCAGATCCAGTATACAGTGCCGATGTATCACCGATCGGCATTGAAGCAGATCGCCAACCGTCTCCCTGAAAATTTCGATAAAGCCGACCTTGCCGCCAGCGTGCAGCTTTTGCTCGAGGAGATCGGCATCCAGTTCATCCATTACTGGCTGAAGAAAACAGGCATCCGTTCCATCGCA